>DMQR01000206.1:0-1522 GCA_003455605.1 Cryomorphaceae bacterium
CTATGCCGGAGGACTTGCAAGATTTTGGTCCCCAGCCACAAACGGTATTTGCCTTTACCGACGAAACAACCTTGAAAACGATGGTACGTTCTAACCCAGGATGGGTGGTCCTCCAGAACGGTAGGGTCACTGCCAAATATCATTATAACGATACTCCGAATTGATTCGATTCGTCCTTCAAAAAATTGCCCTCGCCTTGCTTACCCTTTGGGGTGTAGCGACATTGGTATTTTTATTATTTACTCTAGTACCTGGTGACCCTGCGCAAATGATGTTGGGCAAGCGCGACGATCCTGAAGCCCTAGTAGCCGTGCGCGCGAAATACGGGCTAGACCAGCCGTTGAGTGTGCAATATGTGCAGTATTTGGGCCGTATCTCACCCGTTAACTTCAGTGGGGAAGGCACACTTTTCAAGACACCGGATTTTGGCGAGAGCTTTCAACGTCAAGGACAAAAAGTCAGTGCATTAATAGGACAGACCTTCCCCAACACCGCTTTGCTGGCACTTACCGCCATAGGCTTTGCGGCGGTGGTAGGCGGGGTGCTTGGCGCCATTGTGGCCTATAGGGAAGGAACCAAATTGGACCAAATCCTGACTGCCTTCAGCGTCCTTGGAATGAGTTTGCCGTCCTTTTTTACCGCCGTGCTCTTTGCTTGGATCTTTGCCTACCTTCTCGGGCCTTGGACGGGATTAAACCTAACAGGCTCTTTATATGCCGTAGACGATTATACCGGTGATCGCTACTTACAACTTAAGAACCTTATTCTGCCGGCCTTGACTCTAGGTATTCGTCCCATCGGTGTAGTGCTACAACTCACCCGTAATAGCGTCCTTCGAGTCGCCCAGCAAGATTTTGTGCGTACTGCACGAGCCAAAGGCCTAAAAGAAGGCCAAGTATTCTTTCGACACATCTTGCCGGTGGCCTCAAATCCCATCATTACAACCATTAGCGGATGGTTTGCTTCCCTTTTAGCTGGGGCAGTTTTTGTAGAAATTATTTTTGGTTGGAATGGCATGGGAAAATTGCTCGTGGAAGCATTAAATACTCGAGACTTGCCAATAACAATGGGGTGCGTCATGGCCATCGCCGCCATCTTCGTTTTCTTAACGACGCTAGTGGATGTGCTCTACGCAGTACTCGACCCAAGAATACGAGCGGAACTATTTTAAAAACGCACAACGACATCAATAAATAATCATGAGAAGAAAGATTGTAGCAGGCAACTGGAAAATGAACACGACGTACAACGAGGCGATGGATTTGGTCGCAGAATTGAAGTCGTCTTTGACGGAAGAGGTCGTTGGAGAAACAGGTGTTATTATCACTCCTCCATCCGTGTTCTTGAGTGATGTAGTGAATGATTTGGTGGATAACCCCTTCATCGCTGTTGCTGCACAGAGTTGCCACGAACTTGACAATGGTGCCTATACCGGTGAGATCAGTGCCCCTATGTTGGCCTCTTTGGATTTGGACGCCGTGATTATAGGCCACAGCGAGCGCCGTCAGTACTTCGGTGAGAA
>DMQR01000206.1:1909-2975 GCA_003455605.1 Cryomorphaceae bacterium
GCGATTTACTGTATTGGTGAAACCTTGGAAGAACGTAAGAGTGGGAACTACATGGACGTGATACTCAGTCAATGTTCCGAAGGTTTGGAAGGCTTTTCAGAAGAGGACATGGATAACATCATCTTGGCCTATGAGCCGGTTTGGGCTATTGGAACAGGTGAGACTGCTTCTCCAGAGCAGGCGCAGGAAGTACATGCCGGCATCCGTGCATGGTTGGCAAACCGTTTTGGTGCACAGGTGGCAGAAGATATTTCGGTATTGTACGGCGGCTCGTGTAAGCCAGGCAATGCAGCAGAATTATTTGCACAGCCAGATATCGACGGTGGTTTGATTGGCGGTGCCTCTTTAAGTGCAGTAGATTTTACAGCCATTGTACAAGCTAGAACCGAAGCCTAATGCCGGAAACCCCAGTATACATTGAATTGACCGCAACCGTCGTTCCTTTAGAACCATTCCGCGATGTGTTTATTGCACAGCTCGGGAAATTGGGCTTTGATACCTTCACCGATACGAAGAATGGGTTTCAGGCGTATATTTTAAAGGACCAATTCTCTACTGAATCCGTTGTCGAGACCCTCCAATGGTATGGAGTTAATATTTCCTATACTTTGCAAGAGATCGAGCAAGTGAATTGGAATGCAGAGTGGGAGAAAAACTTTAATTCTATTGATGTGGACGGTCGCGTGTACATCCATGCCCCTTTTCACACCCCGAAACAAGGCTATGAACACCTCATATTGATTGAGCCAAAGATGTCCTTTGGTACCGGCCATCACCAAACCACCCGCATGATGATTCAGTGGATCTTAGAGTTACCTACTGAGGGACTACGCGTTCTTGATATGGGCTGTGGCACCGGAATTTTAGGCATACTTGCTGGGATGCGCGGTGCCTCTCACATTGACGGAATCGATATCGATGCCTGGTGTGTGGAAAACACCTTGGAAAATGCGGAGCGCAATTCTATTGCCATGAGCTGTAACCAGGGTGGAGCGGAAGCCATTGAGGATACTTATGATTTAATTTATGCCAACATCAACCTCAATGTACTCCTTGCAGATATGGA
>DMQR01000062.1:0-1595 GCA_003455605.1 Cryomorphaceae bacterium
GTAACATCATGAAGCTATTCATCGCCTTTTTGATGACCATCCCCTCCTTTATTATTTTTGCCATAAGCGGAGGCATCGAATGGACCTACGGACTCCCATTGGCCTTGGGTACCACAATTGGTGCTAGGTTTGGAGCCAAGAAGGTAATTCAACACCCGAGGGCAAATACCATTACGAGGTACGTACTGATCGTAGTAATAATTGTCGCGATCGCTAAAATGTTCCAACCGTATCTTAGTATAATGATCTTATAAATCTTATATGACTCCCTGGTACGCTTCTTGGTTTAATACACCTTATTATTATGATCTCTACAGTCACCGTGACCATCACGAAGCGCGTGCTTTAATTCTGACATTATGTAAGTCCTTGAATGTAGAGCCTGGACAAAGTGCGTTGGATATTGCCTGCGGCCGTGGAAGACATGCCCTGGTTTTAGCCGAGTCTGGTCTACACACCGTGGGTATTGACCTCAGCGCCGAAAATATCGCCATAGCATCTAAAATGGGGCACGACCACCTTAGTTTTCAGGTCGGCAATATGCTAGAGCCTCTAGAAGTGCACTGTGCCCATTGGGTATTCAACCTATTTACGAGTTTTGGATATTTCGAAAATGATGCGATGCATCAGCAGGCCATTGAAAATATGGCTAATGCCTTGTTGCCTAGTGGAAAATTGGTCTTGGATTACATGAATGCGCAAAAGATTACAGCAGAATTGGTTCCTAAAGACCAAATTAAAACTAATCTCGCGACCTATGAAATCTCACGCCGCTTAGAAGACCAAACTATCGTTAAATCCATCAAGGTGACTGAAGACGGCTGCTCCATTTTCAACTACGAAGAACGCGTTCGCGCCTTTTCAAAAGCCGAGCTTTGCGAATTTATGGAAAGAGCAGGATTGAATGTAAAAAGTGTGCACGGCGATTACGAATTAGGCACCTTTGATCAGGAATACAGCGATAGATTAATTATCATTGCTGAAAAATTACCACATCCATGATTTGGACCGCACTCGTCATCAGTGTAGGCCTCGGTGCCGGTGCTGCGTGGATCATACCAACAGATTCTAGGACATTTAAATACCTCTTGGCCTTTTCGGGTGCTTTCCTGTTTGGTACACTACTGACGCACATGATTCCAGAAGTTTTTCATGACGGTACCGTGAAAATTGGCTGGTGGATTATGTTGGGTTTTGGGGTCCAATTAATGCTTGACTACCTGAGCGAAGGATTGGAGCACGGTCACTTTCACTCTCGTGGAAATACTGTACCGTGGCTGGCCATAGTAGGTCTCCTACTCCACGCCTTTATCGAAGGTATGCCGCTGAATCATAATGGTGCCCACGGACACGACCACAGCCAAGGCACCTTCCTTTGGGCCATCGCCCTGCACAAGCTCCCGATTGCCATGCTGGTCACCGGGGCGCTCCGCAAAGCCCAGGTGCGCTTGCAAACCATAGGTCTCATAGTAGTGTTTTTCGCCTTAGCCACGCCAGTTGGAGCCACCCTTAGCAATGTCACTATAATCGCACAATATGCGCCACAAATGCTGGCGGTCGCCATCGGGTTATTGCTGCACGTTAGTACAACCATC
>DMQR01000062.1:1984-4248 GCA_003455605.1 Cryomorphaceae bacterium
ATCGCAGGTATGGCTTTAGCTGCTTGGATGAGCACAAGTCTTAACCTTTAGAGATGTTTTGTGTTAGGTTCTTGACTCATAAAGCAATAATTTCGGACCACTGAATTCCTACAAATACAAATACACATGGCTGTTTTAGTTGGTAAAAAAGCGCCAGATTTCACTGCTCAGGCGGTGGTCAATGGCAACGAGATTATTAAAGAGTTTTCACTATCAAATTACGCAGGTCAATATGTCCTGTTGTTCTTCTATCCAAAGGATTTTTCTGGGATATGTCCTTACGAATTTTACGCCTTCCAAGCGCGCAAAGAGGAGTTTGAGGCGAAAGGGGTCCAAATAATCGCAGTATCCACGGATTCTGAAATTAGTCACCTGAATTGGCTCCAAAAAGAAAAAGCCGATGGCGGCATCAAAGGCATCACTTATCCGTTGGTGGCAGACACGAGTAAAACCATTGCTCACAATTACGACGTACTCAACGGCGAATGGACATATGACGAGGAAGGTAACCTCAGTGCCTCGGGTGAAATGATTGCATATCGTGGACTATTCTTAATCAATAAAGAAGGTGTTGTAATGCACCAAGTGGTTAACTTCTTCACTCTAGTTCGTTCGGTGAACGAGACATTGCGCATGGTAGAAACCCTACAAACATTCGAGGATAAAGGAGAAATCTGCTTCTTGGATTAAAAGAACTTGTCGTTTGCTATATTTTTTTTGCATCTGTTGTGAACCTACCCCCAACTTTTGGGTTAAAGAATAATGGAACATTCTGCGCAAGCAGATTTTCATGGCGGTTTAGGTAGAAAGGGGGCTTGGCGGCCCCCTTTCGTTTTTGTATACCTTATAATTGCTGGCCTTCGACCTTGTCTTTGTATTCTTTGTGGTACAGGTCTCGAATCAAACCGTCCGACACTCCGATCTTCGGAACATAGACTTTTCCGACACCAGCCCACTGCATGACCTTCATGTATATTGGAAGGGCGTGTACGATGATATCGGCACGGTCAAAATTTAGGCCCAATTGGGTTACGCGCTCCTCCACATCCAATGCGCTGATTCTATTAAATTGGTCCTCGATATAACTCAATCCCAATGCTTTATTGAGCGGGCGTAAACTCAGCTTGTGCAGCTTGTTAATGTTTCCACCTGCACCAATGGCCGCCTTATTATGGAAATTGAGCATATGACGCTCGGTCCACTTCTTCATACGCAGCCATTCTTCTTCTGTATCAAGGCCGTTCATAATTCGGACCCCACCTATTTTAAAACTTTCACTCGCAATGACAAACTGATCGTGCAAAATGGACAGCTCCGTTGAACCCCCACCCACGTCGATGTAAATAAAGTGTTCCTGAGGTGCTTGAATGATATCGTACAATTTACTATTGAACACTAGTCTGGCTTCTTCCGCCCCATCGATGATCTGTATATCAATGCCGGTAGATTTACGTATTTTTTTGATTAATTCCGCTCCGTTCGCCGCCTCTCGCATTGCAGAGGTCGCGACTGCTCGAAAATCTTCTACTCCATGCACTTTCAGCAAGTACATATATGCTTGCATACCTTCCGTAAATCGTACCGCTGTTTCCTCGCTCACAGCGCCATTAAGGAAAACTTCCTGACCTAGTCGAATAGGCAATCGAATCATACTGACCTTGCGGTAATGGGTATAGCGGTCTTTGTGAACTACATTGCTAATCAGACAGCGAACCGAGTTAGAGCCAATATCAATGGCCCCAAGTTTCGTTACTTCCATAAGCTTATCCTTTCAGCATTTGTTTTTTCACGTATTCATGAAGGGCCAATTGTGCTCTAATCTTGGGGCCCGGCAACATTCGGTACGCATTAGATTGATTTTCATCGAAAATCCGGGCTTTTGTATTGTCCTTCCAAAGGATTTCAAAGTGATCTCTTAACTGGCGCTGAATCCTGGAATCGTAAATAGGTGCGGTCACCTCAACCCTCCTATTCAGGTTCCGAGTCATCCAATCCGCTGAAGAAATAAAATACTCCGGCAGACCATTATTGTGGAAACAGAATGCGCGTGTATGCTCCAAGAATCTATCTATTATACTAATGGCTTCAATATTCGCTGAAAGCTCTGGATCGTCTAACTTCAAGCAGTTGATGCCCCTCACAATCAATCTAATCTTCACGCCTGCCTGACTCGCTTCGTACAATTTCTCAATCAGACCATGGTCGCTGATACTGTTAATCTTCACCCAGAACTTGGCCTCCAATCCAGCTTTCGCAAACTCAAT
>DMQR01000038.1 GCA_003455605.1 Cryomorphaceae bacterium
TATCCTGAGTTGAAACAACACGCGGCGGCCTTGAAAGTGAAGATGGAAAAATTGGCCCAACGGACTTCAGAAATTAGGTACCGTACTCAGAAACGCCGTCATGAAGAACTTATGCGCAGTGTCGACCGAGCCATGAATACCGTATACCCTGGGGGCGTGTTTTGGGAACGCCGGGCATCATATGTGGATTTTGTCGGATTTCTAGGTGAAGATCCGCGGGATGCCATGGTTGAAAACATGTCAACAATAAAGGCCGGAACCATAGTCATACAGCCAGATTTTTAGTGGTATTTTTGTGCCATGCAAGAAACCATTTTGATTCTCGATTTCGGCTCTCAATACACGCAGTTAATTGCGCGTCGCGTTAGAGAACTAAACGTCTATTGTGAAATCCACCCGTTCAATAATCCGCCTGCCCTTACTCGGGACATTAAAGGTGTGATTCTAAGCGGTTCTCCGTACAGTACATTACAAGAAGATGCCCCTCAGTTTGATTTAAGCGAAATTAAAGGAAAGCTGCCCTTGTTAGGCGTGTGTTACGGTGCTCAATACATGGCGCTAGTAGGTGGGGGTCAGGTAGCTCCTAGTGAAATCCGAGAGTACGGAAGAGCCAACCTCAGTGAGGTAGATCCATCTTCGGATTTATTCCAAGGAGTGGGAGCTGAATCTCAAGTCTGGATGAGCCATGGTGATACCATCATGGAATTGCCCACAGATTTTGAAGTCATTGCCTCAACACACGATGTTCGTGTAGCGGGATATAAAGTCAAAGACGAAGCCACCTACGGTATTCAGTTCCACCCGGAAGTATATCACAGTACTGACGGTTCTCGGTTATTGAAAAACTTCTTGTACGATGTAGTTGGGGTGAGCGGGGATTGGACCCCGGCGCATTTTGTCGATGAAACTGTGGCTCAACTCAAAGCACAGTTAGGTAATGATAAAGTCGTTCTTGGACTTTCGGGTGGTGTAGATAGTTCTGTCGCTGCAATGCTTTTACACAAGGCTATTGGGGCCAATTTATATTGCATTTTCGTCAATAACGGCCTGCTCCGTAAAGATGAGTTCACGCAGGTATTGGAACAATATGAAGGGATGGGTCTAAATGTGAAGGGTGTAGATGCTTCGGATCGATTCTTAGATGCACTGGCAGGTATTGAAGAGCCAGAGGCCAAGCGCAAAGCAATCGGACATGTGTTCATTGAAGTATTTGACGATGAGGCACATATGATAGAGGATGTGGTTTGGTTGGCACAGGGTACCATTTACCCAGATATTATTGAAAGTATTAGCGTGAAAGGTCCATCTGCGACAATTAAGTCACACCACAATGTGGGTGGTCTTCCAGATTTCATGAAGTTGAAGGTTGTGGAGCCATTGAAGACTTTGTTCAAGGATGAAGTTCGCCGAGTGGGTGCTTCCATGGATATGAGTTCAGAATTACTGGGACGCCATCCTTTCCCAGGCCCAGGTCTAGCCATTCGTATCCTTGGAGATATCACTGCTGAAAAAGTGCATATTCTTCAAGAAGTAGATCAGATTTTCATCAATGGATTGAAAACGGAAGGCCTTTACGATCAAGTTTGGCAAGCAGGTTGCATACTATTACCTGTGAACTCAGTAGGAGTGATGGGAGATGAAAGAACGTATGAAAAAGTCGTAGCGCTTCGTGCGGTAGAAAGTACGGATGGTATGACGGCGGATTGGGTTCATCTTCCTTATGAGTTCCTAGCGAAGGTCAGCAACCAAATTATAAACAAAGTGAAGGGAGTGAACCGCGTAGTTTACGACATCAGCTCCAAGCCACCGGCTACTATTGAATGGGAATAAAAAAGAGTATATGCATGTTCGTACTGCTGTTGACATCAACAGCGCAAGGACAAATTTTCACTGAGCACATTGTGGTCAAGGGCAATACGCTATATTCTATATCAAAATCTTACGGTATTACCGTAGAAGCCTTGCAAGAGGCGAATCTACAAAACTCTGGGACACCATTGTCAATAGGTGATACCCTGCTTATCCCGGCAGTCGATAACCCTGTGCCCATTGAAGAAGTTCAACAGCCTCAAATTACGGCTGCTGCAACTGAGGAATCTGGTTATGAAATGTATAAGGTTAAAAAAGGTGATTCGCCTGCAGATCTTGCAAAGGAGTGGGGATTCACTAACATGCGAGCCTTCTACAGACTGAACCCTGATGCGCGTTCAGATTGGAAGAAAGGGATGATTCTCGTAAAGCCGGTACTATCTGGTACTTTAGATCAGAGCACCATAGATTCAGTCTCCACTATTGATAGTACAGATACTGCAGTTTCTACGGAGCTCATAGATGAAGTAAAAATCTTAGGTTTACTGCCTTTTTTTCTTAAAGATTACATCAACCAAACCCCGTTGGCCAAACGCAGTCCTCTAGCGCTCAGTTTCCGTCAGGGAATGGAATTAGCCATTGAAGAACTAAATGATTCTACTCGCTCAATCAGTGTGACCTTTGCAGACACATATAATCAAACGGATTCTTTACGCTTGGTCATTGAGCGTAATCCTTTGGATTCATTTAATCTCATAGTGGGTCCATTGTATTCCAAGCGTGTTTTGGAAATAAGTAAGTATACTCAGGCTAATAAGGTGGTGAGCCCTTTGAGTAAAAATAGTGATATTAATGCCCTGCCCTTACAGAATTCGTCAGTGGCCGAAGAATACCAGTGGCAAGCCATTATTGATTTTATACAAGAGCGTCGTGAACAAGGAGAAGTGTTGCTTCCTGTCGCAAATGGACTGCGAACGCATCAAACCCTCATAGTTGCCCAAAGCAAAGAAGAAACGGATACTGCGATAAATAGAATATTCTCAGTATTTGATAACCCTCAGCTGATTAAGGTAACCGAGGGATGGAAAGAAAATGAACGTTTGGCATTTTTAGATTCTATGGTGCATTACGATCTAATTATATATGATAACGATCCTGCCTTTATGCTGGATGTGTTGCGTAACCTTCGTGCAGGAACTGCATCATATACTTGGTATACCGTCGGGCATCAGATAGTCGATAACGGCATTACTCAGGATAATTTCACTCGTGAAAAAGATGTGATGTGTGCCTTTTCCTCCTATATCGACTATCGTAGTGAAGCCGCCATGACCATGGTGCAATCCTTCCGCGAAAAGTTTGGGGCTCAACCTAATGATTATGCTATCAAAGGGTATGATGTTGCTCAGTTCTATGTGCGCAAACTAACCGAGGGTACAGGAGAGTATCGCGGCATATCACTGGGATTTAAGCCGAATGAACAAGGCAAGAACACGTATACTGAGCTTCGTGTTTTCCAAGATTTGGAGTGGCGAAAAATCAATCCTTAAATTGAACAATCCAGCAAGACTTAGGGTTTAATACACAATTAAATCCGTAATATGTCCTTACATAAAACCGTTGTAATTGGTGACCGTATTCCGGACTTCCAATTGCTTGACCAGCAAGGTAAATGGATTAGAAGAGGAGACTTTCAGGGAAAACCTCTGGTGATATTTTTTTATCCCAAAGACCACACGCCAGGCTGTACCGCTGAAGCGTGTTCTTTTAGAGATTATGAAAGTGAGTTTCAAGAGGCAGGAGCACAAGTCATAGGTATCAATGATGCAGAGGTAAGCATGCACAAAAGCTTCGCCATTAGGTATGATTTAAAATATCCGTTGCTCAGTGATCCTGGCCAATTGGTAAGAAAATCTTTTGGGGCATCTGGATTACTATTTAATACTATAGCAAATAGAATTACCTATGTCACGGATGGTTCCCATAAAGTGGCGTATATTTTCCAAAGTTTATTTCGAGCCAACCATCACGTATATGAGAGCTTGGATTTTATAAAAAAAATGGCTCATGACACCTATTGAGATAACCATTGTATTGTTGACCTTTATTGCCATGGAAGGTGTGGCCTGGGCAGCCCATAAATACCTCATGC
>DMQR01000025.1 GCA_003455605.1 Cryomorphaceae bacterium
AGCCGGACCTGTAATAAGAATCATGGTCTTGTCCATTCCTTTATTCCAGATTTTGGCCTCCATGGTACGCTCCCACTTCGGACGCACCGTTCGGATACTCACCTCAGCTGAAACATCTGCGCTGCTGAGTTTGGCCTCGGCCTCCCGCAATAATTGGGTAGGGTTTTGCCCAAAAGAAAGAGTGGACAATAAAAGGGATGTAAGGATGTGGTTTAGCTTCATCAGTAAGTGTGGTTCTAGGCATAACGCACGACCCTTCGGGATGTTTGCGATTTCCTTAGTTTAATTTTAGTGCCAATTTCGCCATTACTTTCTTCGCCAATTTCCCTTCATACAACACCTCGTTCACTGCCTTGACAATTGGCATCTTCACTTCATGCTTTTTTCTAATCTTCGCCACCAATGGCACGGCATAATAGCCTTCCGCCACCATGGTCATTTCCGCCATTGCGCTCTTCACAGTGTAACCCTTGCCCAGCATGTTCCCTAGCATTCTATTTCTGGAAAATTGGCTGTAACAGGTCACCAATAAATCACCCAAATACGCGCTCTTTTTAATATTTATTGGACCCTCGCAAGTACTCTTCATAAACCTGCGCATTTCACGTGCCGCGTTTGAAATAAGTACCGCCTGGAAATTATCCCCATAGCCCAAACCATGGTACATCCCTGCCGCGATGGCATATATATTCTTCATCACAGCCGCATACTCCGTTCCGTAAATATCCGTGCTCAACGTGCAGCGCATATAGTGATTTTTCAACACCCCTGCCACATGCTCGGCTACGGCTTTCTCTTTCGCAGCCACAGTTAAAAAACTCAGCCGCTCCAAGGCAATCTCCTCTGCGTGACACGGACCCGTAATAACCACAATATTCTCCTCAGGAATCCCTGCCACTTCGCGCAGGTACTCCCCAACAATCATATTCTCGTCCGGGATAATTCCCTTAATGGTCGAGCACACCAGCTTCCCCGCTAACGCGCCCTCGGCCATTCCTTCCAGGACCTCTTTCACAAACGCACTAGGCACCGCGAAAATCAAAATATCCGCCTTCGCCACTGCTACATTCACATCCGTGTAAATATGAATACTCCCCGGCTGAAAACCCACCGACGATAAATACCTCGGATTATGATGGTACCGCTTAATATGCAATGCACTCTCCTCATTGTGCATCCACCAATTACAGCTACCCAAATTTTCACTGACCATCTTCACCACGGCAGTCCCAAACGAACCCCCGCCAATTACGGTCACACTTGGCTGTGTGCTTTGCATCTGATCGTCCATTAAAAGGTTATTTCCGTTTCTACTTCCTCACCGCCTCTCACATACACCAAAGCCGTCGTATCGCCTTTTTTAAAGGCCCCCAACGCCGTCATATATGCATAAATATCATCAATGGCGATATCTCCAATTTTCATGATCACGTCCCCCGCCTTCAACCCGGCGTTGGCCCCGGGGCGCCCTTCGGTCGCCCCATCTATACGAAGCCCCGGCCCCCCAAAAAGGTAATCTGGTAGGACCCCTAAAGTCACGGAGAAGTTCGGTGTGGTCTTCTGTTCTGAAGAAGTGGTTTTTTGGAAAGTGAGGTTCGCATAATTGGCCGTGCGGGCGGTTATAGTGTAGATCAACGAGGCGAGTTTCGCCATGCCTTTGTAGTTGATCTTCTCTGCATCGTCGGTCGGCTTGTGGTAATCGTTATGGGTTCCGGTGAACAGGTGCAATACCGGTAAATCTTTGTAGTAGAAAGAGGTCTGATCAGACGGCCCTACTCCTGCGGGATCTTTTTTGATGTCTAAACCGTGAATAGGCATGTCGAGGGTCTCATCCCATTCCACTGCCGTTCCGGTTCCTGAGAGCTGGAGGCGGTTATCGCGTAGGCGACCGACCATATCGCTATTGATCATGTACTCCACTTCCTTAAGTGGGAATGTCGGATGGTTGGTCCAATATTTCGAGCCTATCAAACCCAATTCCTCCGCGCTATAAAATTGAATCAAGTAGTTATAATTCGTGTCTTGGCGTTGGGCATAATAACGCATGACTTCCAACATCAAGGTCGTCCCCGATCCATTATCGTCGGCTCCGTTATGAATGGCCGCCGGTCCTTTATATAAGCTGTTCTCACCGCCCATTCCTAAGTGGTCATAGTGGGCCCCCAGCACAACTGTTCTGCGTTTGTTGTTGTGGATGTATCCGATCACGTTGTAGCCGTCGCTAAAACGCTCATTCATCCAAACTGAAAGGCGGACTTTCTGAGCGCGCTTCATCAGTTTATTGGCCACAGCATCGTTGCGAACGAAAAATACCGGTACGGTTGAGGCATTGATACTCTTAAAAAATTCTTGGGTATCTGAGGCAGTTCCATCCGGGTTGATAAGAAGGACAGCTTTGACGCCTTTTTCGACTAAGTTGGCCAAGCGTTGGTTCAAACTGTGGTAAGCGGCATAGGCGCTATGCGGATGGATGCCGTCCGGTGAACTGACGTTCATCACG
>DMQR01000124.1 GCA_003455605.1 Cryomorphaceae bacterium
TCGGCTTGCTGCAACTCATGTTGCAAAGCGGGCTATTAATCACAGTCCACCCAGATAGCACAATGGGTTGGTTCAACGGACTAATGGCGGATATCGGCGATGCACAGAGTATAGAAAACGAGCTATCTACCTACAGCTCAAAGCTGTCGAAGATGAAATACTTCTTGGACGCCTCGTATGCCAAGACCTTGGTGCTTATTGATGAATTTGGTTCTGGTTCGGATCCGGATCTTGGCTCCTCTATGGCCCAAGTTTTCTTGAACGAACTTAACAACACCAAGACCTTTGGAGTAATGACCACCCACTACAACAGCATCAAAGCCTTGGCCGGTGAATTGCCCCGAGTAGAAAATGGCTCTATGCAATTCAATTCCGAAGATTTAACCCCAGAGTACATACTCAACCAGGGTGTTCCAGGATCGTCCTACACATACGAGGTAGCGCAACAAGTGGGTATCACACCGACCCTGATTCAAGCGGCCCATGAAGCTTTAGACGATAATACCGTGGCTGTTGACCGATTGTTGGTCAGCATTCAAAAGGAAAAAAACCGCCTGAGTACCCAGTCTGAAGCCTTAGCCAAGCGATTAAAGGAGCTGGAAAAACTCAAAGAGAAACAAGACCATAAGATCGACCTGCTCGAAGACAAGGTACGTCGTCAAAGCGCTATGAATGAGCACCAGAATGCCATGATTACTTGGGGCAAGAAGTTCCAGTCACTGGTCAATGAATATGCGGACCAGCGCACCAAAAAAGGCAAGGACGAAGTGGTCAGCCGTTTCAAAATTTACGCCGGAGAACGTGCCGAGCAAACCCAAGTGGAAAAGCTAAAGAAGAAGAGTAAGTACGAAAAGCAAAAAGAGAAGACGATCAAAAAGCTTATTGCCTCGCACGCAAAAGTTGGAGATCGCGTAAAGCTCATTGGATCTCGCCAGCCGGGAGAAATCATAGAAATCAAAAAAAACCAATACCTGCTCTCTATTGGTGCTTTGAGTACCTGGGTGACACGCGATAAGTTCATACCTGCCGAAAGTCTGCATGGTGATAGAGGTACGGTGAAAGGAAAGGCGCGAGGCGGCGTTCGAGAAAAAGGCGCGACGACCAAACCGGCTTCTCCGACGAAGAGTAAGGCTGAGGAAGTGACAGAAAAGAAAAACGCGAAGAAATCGGCGAAAACAGACCAAAATCAATCAAAAAAACCCAAAAACGGGCCGAAATCGACTAAGACTGAAACGCCAAAAACGACCAAAGAAAAGCTTCAAGAGGTTCAAAAGGCCGCACCATTGAAACAGCCCCCCACAAAAAAATCTTCTGGTAAATCCAAGAAAAAGCTTACACCTGAACAGGCGGCTCAACTCAGCTCTCCCGTTCGAAAAGCAGGCTCGCCAAAGGCCAAAGCCGAGAAGCCTAAAAAAGAAACAGATACCGATCTTGAAAAGTTGAAAGCTTTCTTTAAAAAGGGTTAAGCATCTTCTTTACTTTCTTCTTCCTGTGCTGTTAGCGCAGTAAGCTTATCCTTAAGAATATCTATCTCTTCTTCAAGCTTTTCTTTTTCCGATTCTAGTCGGGTATTATCGTTTTTGGTTTTTTCAAGAGTTAACTCGATATCTCCAATAGCCGAGCGTAAACTTTCATTCTCCTTGCTAATGGCAAGGGCATCTGATTGAGAACCCTTGAGCGCTTTCTTTAGGTTGCTTGCATTCATATATGCGTATGTTATGAATACAATGAACGCTACTCCGAGTAATACATTAACTACTCTGTATACATTCCATTCGGTTCCAAAAATTACGTAGGCGGTAACGAAAATCACCACGACTCCGACTAGCATGGCTGCCCACTCCAGCGAAACGTTATTTTTATCAGAATTTAAGTATGACATGGTCTATTTATTTGTTGCACTATAGTACGAATTTCTTCGCACTCCTCAGTAATTATTCATTTAGTGGCTTAATCCTCTTTTAATTGGCTCTTTAAGCGGTCTACCTCAGCCTTGCGCTTTTCATTCTCTTGTTGCGCTTTGACTAAATCTGTTTTTACCGTTTCGAGATCCGCTTGAGCCTGGACCAACTCTGATTTTGTGCTGGACAAGTTTCCGGACAGCTCCGTGTTTTTATCCGTCAACACACCTATCTCTCCTTTCAACCCGCGCATGTTCAAGAAATTGTAAACTACAAAGACCAAGAATGCCAACGAAATTATCTTGTTGGTCATATTGTACGAGTCTTCTGCGAGGAATAAAAAGTAGACGGACGCTAGGATTGCAATCCCCCCTATGAGGATGGCGACCAGTTCAACGGATTTGGAACGAGCGGATGTAGACATGTTGTTTTGTTTTGTTCTTTAGAAACGTTCAATCGCCATAACAAGGCTCGAAATCAATCTGTTTCCTTTCTAAATCTACGTTTTTTACAGTGATTTTCATAGGATCCCCTAACTGATATATTCTTCCGGAACTTTCTCCTTCGATACAGAAGTTCTTGCTGTCGAATACATAGTAGTCGTCACGGAAGTCGCGAATACGAATCATGCCTTCGCAATAATTGTCGACTAATTCCACATAAACTCCCCATTCCGTGACACCGGTAATAACCCCCATGAAGCTCTCGCCCACATGTTTTTCCAAGAACACCGCCTGCATGTATTTGATTGACGCGCGTTCCGCATCTGCCGCGGCTTTTTCGCGCTCGCTACTGTGCTCACAAAGGGCTTCGTAGGTATCATAGTTTGGGGACTTTCCGCCGTCAAGGTAGTGCTGTAATAATCTGTGGACCATCACGTCTGGATAGCGGCGAATAGGTGAGGTAAAATGTGTATAATAATCAAAGGCCAATCCGTAGTGACCAATATTCTGCGTGGTGTATTTCGCCTTGCTCATTGTGCGGATGGTCAAGGTTTCAATCATGTTGGCCTCCGGGGTATTCTTCACCTCGTCAAGCATTTTGTTCAAGCTGCGGGTGATGGCGGTCTTGCTGTTCAGGCGTACATCATGACCGAATTGGCGTACAAATGTGCTTAAATCTTGAAGCTTCGTTGGGTCAGGATCGTCGTGGATTCGATAGACGAAGGTCTGGCCAGAGGGCTGTCCGCTCTTGGCCTTTCCAATAAACTCGGCGACCGACCTGTTTGCGAGCAACATGAATTCCTCGATCAAATGGTTGGCGTCGCGGCTGACCTTGAAGTAAACGCCTGTGGGTTGGTTCTCCTCATCAAGCATGAATTTTACTTCCTTCTTATCGAAACTTAGGGCACCCTTGCTCATCCGAGCTGTACGCAACTTCTTGGCCATACCGTCTAGGGTTCTGATAGCGTCGTAAAAACCTGCTTTATTTCCTTCGGGGTGGTTGTTCTCAATGATCTGTTGCGCCTCTTCGTAGGCAAATCGGCGGTCGCTGTGAATAGCCGTTCGGCCAAACCAGCGGTCGTGTACCGTCCCTTCCTCGTCCATCTCAAAGACAGCACTGAAGGTATATTTATCTTCGTTCGGGCGGAGTGAACAGACCCCGTTGGACAATACCTCGGGAAGCATAGGAACTACTCGGTCCACTAAATACACACTAGTCGCACGCTCAACGGCCTCTTCGTCGAGAATCGAATTCGGATGCACGTAGTGGCTCACATCCGCAATGTGCACGCCTACTTCCCAGTGGCCATTTTTCAATTTCTGCAGCGACAACGCATCGTCAAAATCCTTAGCGTCCGCTGGATCAATGGTGAAGGTCGGCACCCCTCTAAAATCGCGTCTACTATTCGCAATTTCCTTTTCATCGATGCTCTGGTTCAGCGCATTGGCTTCCTCCTCCACATCCTGTGGGAACTTGTACGGCAAACCAAACTCGGCCAACACCGCATGAATCTCTGTATTGTGATCGCCCGCATCCCCGAGCACTTCAATGATTTCTCCAAAAGGCGAACTCGCATTTTTCGGCCAGTCTAGAATACGTCCTACAGCCTTCTGCCCGTGCTTCACCCCGGCTAATTTCTCTTTAGGAATGTAAATGTCTACCAACATCTTACGGCTCGAAGGTACCAAGAACCCATAGGTCTTTCCTATCTCGACAGTGCCCACGAAGTCCATGCGCTTGCGCTTTACAATCTCAATGATCTCACCTTCCAGTTTCTTGCCGCCTCGACGTGCATATAGGCTCACTTTAACCGTGTCCCCATCGAGGGCGTGGTTCAAATTCGCCGAGCGAATCAAAATATCTGCTTCCGTATCCGGGCTCACAACGTAGGCGTTCCCGTTCCCCGCCATATCCACC
>DMQR01000072.1:0-3674 GCA_003455605.1 Cryomorphaceae bacterium
ACTCGCGGTGGATAGCTTCTAGCTGTTGCAAGACTGTACGGCCTTGGGCCTTGGCAGTAGCGGCCATTTCCGCAATCATTACTGTGGAAGCCACGGCATCTTTATCACGAACCGCATCCCCGATGAGGTAGCCGTAGCTCTCTTCACCGCCCACTAGGAATTTTTCCTCAGGCTTGCGATTAATGATATCGGCGATCCATTTAAATCCAGTCAAACAGCGGTAACAAGGAACGCTATAGGCCGCCGAGATATCGGCGATAAGGTCAGTAGTCACTATTGTGGCAGCCGTAAAGCCGTTTGACGGTAGGGTGCCATTTTCCTTGTATGCATTAAGTATATAGTGCACGAGGAGTGCCGCGGTATCGTTTCCATTGAGCAGTTCCATTTTGCCCGTTCCATCGTTGGCAGCAATTCCCACACGATCAGTATCAGGATCACAACCGATCACTAGATCTGCACCGGTAGCTTCCGCTTGTGCAACGGCCATGGCGAGGGCATCACTTTCTTCCGGGTTCGGGCTTGCGACTGTAGGAAAATTACCATTTGGAGTGCTTTGCGCTTCGACAAGTTGTACGTTGGTGAAGCCTGCTTTAGCTAAGGCTGGAGGAACGCTGATGATCGAGGTGCCGTGCAATGCGGTAAAAACGATGTTTAGATCAGTTTTGCCGGCGTTGCTCAAAGACAATCCTGCAATCATATCTGTATATTTCTCGTCGAGATCTCTGCCTATGGTTTCTATAAGCGCTTCATTGGCGTCCCAACGAATATCTTTAAAACGCGTGGCACGTACCTCTTCAATAACGCCTTTGTCGTGTGGAGGAATTAATTGACCCCCGTCGTTCCAGTATACTTTGTACCCATTGTATTCCTTTGGGTTGTGTGAGGCGGTTAAAACGATGCCGAAATCGCAGCCAAGCTCGCGTACGCTGAAGCTGAGCTCAGGCGTAGGACGCAAATCCTCGAAAAGGTAGGTGTATACACCATTAGCACTGAGGACTTCTGCCACTTTGCAGGCAAAGGCCTTAGAGTTGTTGCGGCTGTCGAAAGCGATGGCTGCTTTGAGGTCTGTGCGGCCCATCGATTGCTGGGCATAAACGGCTAAACCTTGTGTGGCTAGACCGAGCGTGTAGGGGTTGATTCTATTGGTTCCCACGCCCATGATGCCGCGCATGCCTCCAGTGCCAAAGTCTAGGTCTTTATAAAAGGGCTCAACCAAGATATCCCCGCCTGCATCTAGCATAGATTGTGCAGCAGCACGAGTTTCACCATCAAATAAATCTGAGGTCCACAACTTGGCATTTTCGGTAGCAATGGATAAAACGTCCGCGCTCATTTAGCTAAAGGGATTTTTGTGAATCCCAAAAATACAAAAAGGGGGCCGGGGCCCCCTAAACATTGTTACGACAATGTATAATTTATTTCACAGACTTATTCATTGCCGAGCATCTCGTAGGAGCGTGTAATGAAGGCAGTAAGCTCTTCACCGTGCAGCAAGTTTTGCTGAAGCTTAGCGAGATCTAAGGCTTGGTTAACGGCTGTTGAGCGAGCTCCATCATCTTCGGTATCGAGAATCTTCGAGGCTAGACTATGATTAGCGTTCACCACGAGGTCGTACATCTCTGGGAAATCGCTCATGCCCATCATACCGCCGCCACCAGTCATTTGCATTTCCTTCATGCGGCGCATGAATTCAGGAACGGTAATAATTAGAGGTGCCTCAGTAGAGTCCATGTCCTCGAGTTTCAGAGTGAACTTCTCTTTTGGAACGATAGCTTCTAATCTGTTCTTGAGCTCTTCTTTTTGCTTGTCGCTGAGCTTGGCCACACGAGTTTCCTCTTTTCTGATGAGGTTGTCAATCAAATCGCTATCTACACGTTTGAAAGTGGTGTTTTCGTGCTCTTGTTCCAATTTCTGCAGCAAGTGGCTGGTCAACGGAGAATCTAGTAGAAGTACGCTGTAGCCTTTGGCTTTCGCAGCTTGGATGTAGCTGTGCTGTCCGTCCTTGTGCGAAGCGTAGAGTATAACGGTCTTTTTGTCCTTATCCGTTTGATTTTTTTTGATTTTTTTGAGGTAGGCTTGGAAGGTGTGGAGTGCACCGTCGGTATCTTCATAAAGGGCAAACTTTTTCGCCTTATCGAAGAATTTCTCCTCGGTGAGCATACCGTATTCGATGATAATCTTCATGTCGTTCCACTTGGTCTCGAAATCTTTGCGGTCTTTGCGGAACATCTCGTCCAATTTATCCGCGACCTTTTTAGTAATGTGAGAAGAGATCTTCTTCACATTACCGTCGGCCTGGAGGTAGGAGCGGCTCACGTTGAGCGGGATATCCGGAGAATCGATGACCCCGTGGAGGAGCGTCAAGAAATCGGGCACAATACCTTCTACACTATCCGTAACGAACACCTGCTTCTGGAACAATTGAATTTTGTTGCGCTGAGGCTCCACGTTCGGCTTGATTTTCGGGAAGTAGAGTACACCGGTCAAGTTGAACGGATAATCTACGTTCAGGTGAATGTTGAATAGCGGCTCGTCGAAGCTCATTGGGTAGAGCTCGCGG
Organism: Cryomorphaceae bacterium; assembly: GCA_003455605.1. GTDB lineage: Bacteria > Bacteroidota > Bacteroidia > Flavobacteriales > Schleiferiaceae > UBA10364. The sequence goes on from DMQR01000072.1 coordinate 2,561, forward strand.
TAGAACTCTTTGTAATCTTCTGCCGTTAATTCACTCGGAGTACGTACCCATGCCGGGTTCGGGTTGTTGATGATGTTGGCCACCTTGCGGGTTTCCCACTTGGCCTCTTCACCTTCTTTGGCAGCGTTGTAGCTCTCGTCTTTTTCGCCGAATTGGATCGCAATAGGCATAAACTTCGCGTACTTGCTCAGCAGCTCATTGATTTTGCTTTCCTCCAAGAAGTCTTCGCTGTCCTTAGCGATGTGGAGCTTGATCTCTGTTCCGCGATCTTCTTTCTCAATGGTGTTGAGTTCGAATTCCGGGTTTCCTTTACAGATCCACTGCACGGCAGCGGTATCTTTGTGGGATTTGGTCAAAATTTCCACCTTCTTCGCCACCATGAAGGCGGAGTAGAACCCTAGACCGAAATGCCCAATCAGGTCGGCGCCGTCCATTTTGCCCTCGTATTCTTTCACGAATTCTTCTGCACCAGAGAACGCTACCTGGTTGATGTATTTGTCAATCTCTTCAGCGGTCATCCCGATGCCTCGGTCGATGATGCTCAAGGTCTTGGCCTTTTTGTCGAGTTTGATATGAATGGTCAAATCGCCCAATTTGCCTTTGGTCTCACCAAGATTGGTCAAGGTCTTCAGCTTTTGTGTCGCATCCACAGCATTTGAAACGAGTTCTCGTAGGAAGATTTCGTGGTCGCTGTACAAGAACTTCTTGATGATGGGGAAGATGTTCTGTGCGGTTACATTGATTGATCCTTTAGACATTGTATTTGATATTTTGGTTTCTCCTCATTGTTCAACTCTTATGCCATGCTCTTTTTCAACCAATTAATGTGACAAGGTGTCAACCAAGAGTGTCAATTTTGCCTTATCTTAATAAGCACAACCCAATCATCATCACATGTATACAGCTAAAATTTCCGGAACGGGACATTATGTGCCTGAACGAATTATAACTAATGATTACCTGAGCACCCTGATGGACACCAATGATGAGTGGATCACCGAGAGAACCGGAATCAGAGAACGCCGTTGGGTAGAGGAAGGAGATGGCAATACAGCTGCCACGATGGGTATCAAAGCCGCTAAAAAGGCCATAGAAGTGGCTGGGTTGGAGCCCA
>DMQR01000072.1:3988-5588 GCA_003455605.1 Cryomorphaceae bacterium
GCCATTGAAGTGGCTGGGTTGGAGCCCAATGATATCGACCACATCGTTTTCGCTACCATTTCGCCGGATTATTATTTCCCTGGTTGTGGGGTCCAAGTACAAGAGGCCCTCGGCATCCACACCGCAGGGGCGACGGATGTGCGCAATGCCTGTTCAGGGTTTATCTATGCACTGAGCGTGGGTAACGCCTTTGTTCAAACCGGCATGTACGAGCATGTGTTGGTCGTGGCTTCGGAGCTTCAAAGCCCCTTCTTGGACAAAACCACGCGCGGTAGAGGGGTAAGTGTCATTTTTGGCGATGGTGCCGGCGCCGTAGTTCTCTCTCGAGCATCAGAAGGCGAGAGCGGCATCAAGAGTTGCCACATGCACAGTGAGGGTAAGAATAAAGAGGAACTCACAATGAAGGGCTTTGGAACTCAACATTGGATAGGCGAGTTGCTTGAGAATGGAGTAGATCCCGATATTCATTACCCGCAGATGAACGGGAACTTTGTCTTTAAGAATGCGGTGGTGCGCTTCGGTGAAGTGATCGGAGAGGCCTTGGCGAAGAATGGATTGACACCGGATAAAATCGATTGTTTGATCCCTCATCAGGCCAACCTGCGCATTGCCCAGTTCATTCAAAAACGTATGGGCCTTCGCGACGACCAAGTATTCAATAACATTCAGAAATACGGCAACACCACAGGGGCCTCCATAGCCATCGCCCTTTCCGAGGCGGTGGATGTAGGTGCCGTGAAGAAAGGGGATACCATATGTTTAGCGGCCTTTGGGGCAGGCTTTACATGGGGTTCTGTCTTGATGGAGCTTTGAGCAACGAGTATTCAAACAAAAAAGGTGGCCCTGCTGGGCCGTCTTTTCTATGCTTTGAGAATTTTTAGCCTTCCCATTTACGCACGGTCGTACTCACACCGAAGCAGCCAACATCGTTGCTCATGTTCGAATACAAAATGACTGGTTCTGCGAAGGGGTTGCCTTGGGCATTATCTAAGGCCTGGTAGCTTTGGTAGAATTTATACATTTCGTCACTGAGTGTTTTGACAGTAATGCGGTATTCTACTAAGAAGAGGTAGTCAAAGGAATTGACCCCAGTGGCAAAACGAATTTTGAGGTTGCGGTCGACGCCCTCTTCGGAAAGGAGGAAACCGCCTTCGTTTATGGGCTGAGCTCTTTGGTTATTGGTCTCAAGCCACAACGGGTAATACTCGGAGGTATCCTGTCCACTGAGCCCGTTGCGGTAGTGGAGGTCGATAGAAATCAAGTAATGTTGATTCTCGCTCGGGATATCATTGAACTCAAGGGTCAATTCATCCGAGGTCTCGTTAAACCAAGTCGCGGTACCATAATTTACTTCCGCTGTGAAATCTGCCTTTTGTGGGAAGCGCTGCACGGCATGTACAGTTTCATAATTCGGATGACTGACCTCAAAGGTGATCTCGCCATCGAGAATGCCGATACGGTCGCCAAGTTCCTTGTCGTAAGTATCGTAAATGCTCAGGGTGTTCCACTCGTGCAACGGTACTTCGTCTTTCAGTAAGGTGAGTTCTGCCTCTTTAAGAATACCCGTCTTAGTGGTATCAAAAAGACCACGTGTCTCACT
>DMQR01000072.1:5985-7789 GCA_003455605.1 Cryomorphaceae bacterium
TTGTGCGGCGGCATATCAATGTCGCGCGCTACACCCTCGGCAAAGCGTTCGCAAGAAGATAGGGCTGTTGTGGTCGCCAGAAGCAATAGAATCTTTTTCATGGCTTAAAATTTTATACGGTAAGCAACTGATGGAATAATAGGGAAGAGGCCGTACTCGCGGAGCTTGGTGTTCCCTTGTCCATCAGTAGTGGTTTCTAAGAAAAATGGGTTGAGGTTGTTGTAGGCATTGTATGCGCTAATGACCCACCAACGCTCGTAGTTTCTTCGTTCCTTCCTAAAGCTAAGGCTGAGGTCCAGTCTGTGATAGGCGCTCATACGGAACGAGTTTTTATCGGATGGGCGTTCCACCAAGGCTTGTTGGTTTTGCCACCAGCTCAAGCCATCGGGTAGGGAGGTGAGGTAGGAAAATTCCGGCAGGGTAATTGCGCGCCCAGTGCCGTAGACCCAGGCACCGCTGAATTGAACATTCTCTGTGAATTCGTGGGTTAGCACCGCGGAGAAATCGTGGCGGCGATCGTAGGTGAAGAAATAGCGCTCTCCGTCGTTGATTTCTTCAAACTGGCGCCAAGACCAGCTGAGGGTATAGCCAATCCATCCGGTGGTTTGCCCGCGTTTTTTCTGCGCGAAGAACTCCATGCCGTAGCTCTGGCCGACCCCTTGAGTGATCTTGTCCTCCCAGTTTTCATCGAGGGAAAAAAGGAAGTTGGCCCCTTCCTTGTAGCTGACGAGGTTCTTCATGTCTTTGTAATAGCCTTCTAGGGACAATTCGAATTGGCCCAAATTCTTTGCCAATCCTAAAGCATACTGACGTGAGGTCTGCGGTTTGATATTGGCCGTCGAGGGTACCCATAAATCGGTAGGAAGACCGATGCCTTCGTTCGCCAGCAGGTTGACAAATTGCATCATATCTGCGTAGGACGCCTTCAAGGCAATATCCCCGGGCAAGCTGTAATTCAGACCCAATCTAGGTTGTAAGGAAGTGTAGGTTTCACCTTCGACCGCTAAACCGGCAAAGTGTAAGCCCCCATTCACTTTAAAGTTTTCGTTTACGGTCCATTCGTCTTCCAAGTAGGCAAAGAACTCATTCGAAAGAATGCTTGTTGCACCTAGAGTGGTGTCTAGATTAAATCCACCTGAACTCAGCTCTAGGTTGGTTGCACCAGGGCTAAAGTTGTGGTTGGTATATCCTGTTCCGAAGCGTACATAATGCAAGGGGCTGTGTGCGTAATCGAAATCAATACGCCCCCCGTAGTCTTCAATACCCGAGAAGTATAGACCTGCGAAGCGTTCGACTTCTTGACCGGTGGTGTCGGGGAAATTGGGCTGGAAGGTCGATTCAGAGAGGGCGCGAGTGTTGAATTGGTATTCGGAACGCGTTGCGGTGACATTGGAGAAGAGCTTTGGACTCCACTGATGGTTCCAACGTGCTGCAGAGATGCTGTTCATCCAATCGATCCCAAAGTCAAACTCTTCGGTGCGTGTGCTGTCGGAATAGCGATCACGAATACCGAAGTCGTCTTTGCCTTGGAAGTGACTGAAGTACACACGGTCCTTTTTGCCCACTTTGTAGTTAACCTTCATGTTGGTGTCATAGAAATAGTAGCGCGGATTGGTTTGTTGGTTTGGGTTGGCGTTATTCACAGAATTGAAAAACGGTTGAGCCAAAAGGTCTACATAGGTACGACGACCACTGATCATGAAGGATGCCTTATCCTTAATTAGCGGTCCTTCAAGGGTCAATTTTGACGAGATGAGGGACGCTGTAGCATCGCCGTGAAACTCATTCATATTCCCTTCTTTCA
>DMQR01000150.1 GCA_003455605.1 Cryomorphaceae bacterium
GCCACAAGCGCCATGACAGCATTGTACGGCTTCAGCCGCATGAAGAATTTCAGTTCTAATTTATGGAAGAGTCGTTTCCTAGACTAAGTAGAAGCGACTTCATCGAAAAAATATTGGGCCCACTCGTTGGGCCCTTTTCCGTTTGAGGCTTCGTAGGGGCCAATTTTGATGCGGCGCAACCCAACCAAATGTGCCCCGCTATTCAAAGCGTTGCCAATATCAAACGCTAAGGATCGGATATACGTGCCCTTGCTGCAGAGTACTCTAAGCTCTAGTAATTGGTCCTTATAACTAAGGATTTCTAATTCGTGAATAACCACCTGACGCGGCGCCATCACTATTTCCGCACCCGCACGAGCCTTCTCGTAGGCACGAACCCCATCCTTCTTGATGGCAGAGAAAATGGGTGGTACTTGGGAAATGGTTCCTGTGAACACGTTGAGCGCTTCCTCAATCATCTCATGATTGATGTGATTCGTGGGAAATTCCGCATCAATGGCGCTCTCCAAATCATAAGAAGGCGTCGTCGCACCTAGCTTAATATGCGCCACATATTCCTTGGGCAACCCCATGAAATCAGAAATCGCCTTGGTCTTCTTACCCACACAAATAATCAGCAAGCCTGTAGCCAAAGGATCTAGGGTACCCGCATGACCCACTTTCAACTTTTTCTTTCCCGTGACTTTTTGAAGGGCGTATTTGATTTTAGCAACCGCTTGGTAACTGGTCCACTCGTAAGGTTTATCGACCAATAGTACTTGGCCAGAAACGATATCCTCTAAGGTCAAAATCCAAAGAATTGGCTCAGCAAAATGATGGCAGCAATGCTGAAACAGTAATAGCTGAAGTACTTCAGTTTGGCACGACGTACTAAGGTAATCATCCAATTACATGCTAAGACACCGCTAATGAACGCTGCGGCCAACCCTAAAAGTAAGGTGGTTACGTCAACTTCAACGCCCGCAGCCTGACCCGCAATAATGTCTTTGGTATCCAACAAGGTTTTCCCAAGAATAATAGGCAGCACCATTAGGAATGAGAAGCGCGCCGCCTTGTGGCGGTCTACCCCTAACAATACCGAAGTACTGATGGTCGCCCCTGAACGGCTTACCCCGGGCAAAATGGCAATAGCTTGTGCCAATCCAATAACCAATGCATCCAATGCGAAGACCGACTTTGTAGTTTCTTTCGCACGATCTGCCAAAAACAATAAAACCCCCGTGAGCACCAGCATAGCGCCGACCAGTAATAATTGACCCTCAAATAATGCCGTAATCTGATCTTCAAACGCCAGTCCAATAATGGCGGCAGGGATCATCGAAATAACAATGTAGGAAGCAAACCAGGTTTCATCGTTCCATCTGAACTCCAATAAGCCCGAAATGATTCGGCCTATATCCTTTCGGAACACAACCACAGTGCTCAAGGCCGTACCAGCATGAACAACGACATCAAAAGTCAAACTCTCACTACCGGTCATATCTAAACCGTAGAGGTGCTTTCCTATTTCTAAATGTCCGGAACTACTCACGGGCAAGAACTCCGTGATGCCCTGAATAAGACCTAGGATAATGGCTTGGATAGGTGTCATAAAAATGCCTTTGAATTACGCGTCTTTGCGCTTCATCATGATGGCCACGATAGGGAGGACCAATCCGATAAACAAAAACCATGGTGCAATACCGATGCGTTGCGTTCCAAAAATTTCCGGGTTAAACTCATCTGGTGATTCCGCACCGCCGCCTAACATCAAGGCGAACCCAATACCGAGCATTACTAACCCTGCGATCAGGACTAAGTATTTGCGACGGTCAAAAAGGAACATGTCTTTGTTCTCCATATCTAGTAGTATAATTCGTTTGTTCTTAATTTCAAATATCGCCGGATGGCTAGCGCTGTACTAATCCCTGGCACTAAGATGCTCAAGGCTACGATACCCGCAAGCACTAAGGTAGTGGTCTCAACAGTAAAAATGGCGGCAACGGCCGGGAAATAAGCCTCGAAGCCCATACCCAATCCGTAAAGCAATCCTGTACTCAATGCGGCACTGATTAAACCCAAGATTACACTGGTCCACACATACGGACCACGAATAAAGGCTGAAGTCGCTCCCACGAGCTGCATGGTTTTGAGCAGGAAACGCTTAGAATAAATAGTCAGGCGGATGCTGGAATTAATGAGTGCCAAGGCAACCACCAATAACACCACAGAGATGCACACTAGCAACAAGGTGATTTTTTCAATGTTCTCATTGACCAATCCGATCAAATCTGGATCGTACAACACGTCCGACACAAACTCATCAACTTTGATCTGCGCGCTAAGCTGCTCCAAATCTCCCGTAGCCACCACCTCTGCTTTCAGATTCACATCAATGGTGTGAGAGAGTGGATTATATCCCAAAAAGTCCACAAAATCTTCACCTAAATCCTCTTGCAAGGTCTGTGCAGCCTCCTCTTTGGTAATCAGCACAGCACTTTTTGCATAAGGGGCCAATTGTTGCGATTTCAAAATCGTCTTCAATTCTTCCTCAGGAACGCGCTCATCCAAGACCAAAGTGAAAGCGAAATTTTCTCGTACAGCTTCCCCTAAGTCTTTAGCAGAGAGGACCAAGTGTCCTAAAACGCCCACTACAAACAATACCAAGGTCATGGAAATAACAACACTCAAGTACGAACTGCGTACTCGAGAAGTGGTAAATTTTTGCTCTTTTGAACTCATCGAAGCGAAAATAGTAAATCCTGCCCTGCATTCATTAATTTCGCCAATGTTCAACACTTCTTTCATTCCATGGAGTACAATCATCAGGAAATCGATAAAAAATGGCAGGCCAAATGGACTACTGAAGGAACCTATCATACCTCTCAAGATCAGGACAAGCCAAAATTCTACGTCTTGGACATGTTTCCCTATCCTTCCGGTGCAGGCTTACACGTAGGCCACCCGCTTGGCTACATCGCTTCAGACATCTATGGACGCTACAAAAAGCAGAAAGGATTTAATGTGTTGCACCCCATGGGATACGACGCCTTTGGATTGCCGGCAGAACAATATGCTATTCAAACGGGCCAGCACCCAGAGAAAACCACAGAAATAAACACGGCACGCTACCGCCAACAGCTCGACAACATCGGCTTTGGCTTAGACTGGTCTCGTGAATTAAAGACCACGGATCCTTCCTACTACAAATGGACACAGTGGATCTTCATTCAACTCTTCGACGCATGGTACGACCACAATAAAGGCAAGAGTAGACACATCGATACCCTTATAGCACATTTTGTAAATTTTGGCACCGAAGGGCTGAATGCTGCGCAGACTGAAGAATTAAACTTCAGCGCCGAAGAGTGGTCAGCGATGGACGAAGCAGCACAAGCAGAAACTTTACTTAACTACCGTTTGGCCTACCGCAGCGAAAGCAACGTGAACTGGTGCCCTGCTCTAGGAACTGTATTAGCTAACGACGAGATAAAAGACGGCTTGAGTGAGCGCGGCGGACACCCCATAGTACAGAAGAAAATGATGCAATGGTCGATGCGCGTCACTGCCTTCGCGGATCGTCTGCTCGAAGGATTGGAGCACATTGATTGGAGCACCTCACTAAAGGAGACGCAGCGCAACTGGATTGGTAAATCTGTAGGTGCCGCCATCTTCTTTGATGTTGATGGGCACGAAGGACAGATTGAGGTCTTCTCAACGCGTCCAGATACCTTGTTCGGTGCTACGTTTGTAACCTTGGCACCCGAGCATGAATTGGTTCAGAAAATTACCACGGCCGACCAGCGGGAGGCCGTAGAAGTCTACCAAGCTATGGCTGCAGCCCGCAGCGAACGCGACCGTATGGCGGATTCAAAAACCATCAGCGGATGTTTCACCGGTGCCTATGCTGTGCATCCTATTAGCGGTGTTAAGGTACCTATTTGGATCGGAGATTATGTATTGGCGAGCTACGGAACGGGAGCCGTAATGGCCGTTCCTGGTCACGACGGTCGGGATTATGCGTTCGCGAAACACTTTAACCTGGAAATTTTAGAGGTCGTCGCAGGCGGTGATTTGAGCTTAGAAGCTTTTGAAGCCAAAGAAGGAAAAATGATAAATTCCGACTTCCTGAACGGCATGGAGTGCATGGACGCCAAGGCAAAAATGGTTGAGCACTTGGAAGGAATTGGCTACGGAAAAGGAGCCACGCAATACAAACTTCGCGATGCCATTTTTGGACGTCAGCGCTACTGGGGCGAACCTATTCCAGTATACTACGAAAACGGTATTGCCAAGACCATGGCACTCAAAGATTTGCCATTGACCTTGCCTGAGGTTGATGCGTACTTGCCGACAGAAGACGGCGAGCCACCTCTAGCACGCGCCAACGACTGGACCTACAACGGTCATCCTTTGGAGACTACAACCATGCCGGGCTGGGCTGGTTCTTCATGGTATTTCTTACGTTACATGGATGCTCACAATGATTCAGAATTCGTAAGAAAAGAAACCATGGAATACTGGAATCAGGTGGATCTATATGTTGGTGGTTCTGAGCATGCTACAGGACACCTGCTCTACTCGCGATTCTGGACGAAATTCCTCTTTGATATGGGCTTCATCAGCTTTGATGAGCCGTTCAAAAAATTGATCAATCAAGGAATGATTCAGGGTATGAGTGCCTTCGTTCATAGAATTAACGGTACCAACACCTTTGTGAGCGCTGGACTCAAGGACGCGCACGAGACTCAGGCCATTCATGCCGACGTGTGTCTGTTGCAAGGCGACGAGTTGGATGTGGAAGAATTTAAAAATTGGCGCGAAGAATACAAGGATGCCCAATTCATCCTCGAAGATGGAAAGTACATCTGCAGCCGCGAGGTGGAGAAAATGTCAAAGTCGAAATTCAATGTGACCAACCCAGACGATATCGTAGAGAAATATGGTGCCGATGTGCTCCGCATGTATGAGATGTTCTTGGGACCACTCGAGCAAAGCAAGCCGTGGAATACACAAGGTCTTTCGGGTGTTGCCGGTTTCCGTAGAAAATTCTGGAAGCTCTTCCACCAAGGAGATACCTTTTATGTGAGCGATGCGCCTGCAGATAAAAAAGCTTTAAAAGCTTCCCACACCTGTATCAAGAAGGTCAACGAAGACATTGAAAACTTCAGTTTCAACACCGCGGTAAGCGCCTTTATGATTGCGACCAATGAATTGACGGATTTGAAGGCCAATAACCGCGAAGTGTTGGAGCCGCTCGTTCGTTTGATTTCACCATTCGCACCACACCTCGCAGAAGAGCTTTGGGAAAAACTCGGTAGCGAAGGTTCAGTGACGCATACCGCGTATCCAGAGCATAATGAGAGCTATTTGGTAGAGAGCAGTAAGAACTATCCAGTTTCGTTTAATGGTAAGGTTCGATTCCAATTAGAATTGCCTCTGGATATGAGCAAAGAGGATATCGAGAAAACTGTGATGGCCGACGAGCGCATCGCCGAATACATTGGGAATAAGCAGGTGCGTAAGATGATTGTCGTACCCGGAAGGATTATCAATATTGTGTTCGGCTAATCCAAAGGAGGAGGAAAAATTTTGAAGTGTAATACCACAAAAGGCGCCCTACGGGCGCCTTTTGTGGTTTATAATTCGTCCAATTCCTTTTTCAAATCCCACATGTAGGTTTTATAGGCCTCCATGCGATCAGCCTCCAAAGGTTTGGCATCTGGGAGCTTTTGTTTGTAAGGGTCGACCTGCTTGCCGTTTACCCAAAAGCGGTAACAAACATGTGGACCGGTCGCTAGACCAGTTGACCCGACATAACCAATGACCTCGCCCTGCTTCACGCGCACACCGTTTTTAATCCCGGGCTTGATCTTACTCATGTGCAGGTACTGCGTAGTATAGGTGGTATTGTGACGGACTTTTACGTAGTTTCCATTGGCTGAAGTATAGGAAGCCGCAATGATGACCCCATCGGCAGTGCTCATAATAGGGGTACCTGTTGGCGCAGCATAATCCGTCCCTAAATGCGCCTTCCAACGCTTTTGCACCGGATGAAATCTATTTCCACTGTAACGTGAAGAGATACGGGTAAAGTTCAAAGGTGCACGCAGGAAGGTCTTGCGTAAGCTTCTTCCCTCCTCATCGTAATAGTCATTTAAGCCCAATTCGTTTTCGTACGGGAAGGCGTAGAACTCATTACCAATATGGGTCAAATTCGCCCCAACAATGCCCTTTAAGCCAACATAGGTGGTATCGTCTACGTACTCTTCCTCGTAAATCACCGAGAAGGCATCGCCCTTTTGCAAGCGGAAGAAATCAATGGTCCAAGCATATACCTCGACCAAAGACATCGCCAATGCATTTGTTCCCCCAGCGTTATTGACCGAGAGGTATAAGGCGTCTTCAATTGTTCCAGAAATTTGGCGACGGCGAACCGAACGCTCTTTTTCTACCTTTTTGGCGTAGATGGAGTCCGACTGTAAGGAAATGATGTAGTACTCATAGGTACTTTCCGGATAAATAAAATACGAAGGGTACAAAGAGCTATCTCCAGTGGCAAACTTAATCTTGACTCCAGCTCGAATTTTCCGAACATTAAATACGGGCTCTACGGCCGCCGCAATCTGATAAATATGAGCGGTAGAAATACCGCGCTTCCCCAATAAAGCACCAAAGCTCTCGCCTGAAGCAATCGTATGATCTTCAAAGCGCAACGTATCCGCAGGCAAACTGAGGTAGAACTTGGGGGACGCTTCGTCCAAAGGACCCTCGTTATCTAAGATTTTAAGGGTGCCTTTGCTAGGAAGCAGGGCGCTCATAATGATAATTATAAAAATGGCGGCCAATACAATCCACCCGTATTTTTTTAAGTTCATGAGCCGTGCTCAATTTCTTTTAATACATCTTCTACCCAGCTCTTGCCCCATTCTGCACGCTGTTTTTCTGTCCATAATTCAGGATAGAAAATGCGACGTTGGAAGCGCGGCGGCAAATATTTCTGCCAATTCGTCCCACCAGTAGCGGGAATATCGGTTGGCTTTTTACTCAGGTAGCGTACCGCAGTTTTAAAATGTTGTAGCGGCCAATTCACATTGACGTTCAAATCCAATAATCGTAAAGCATCTTCGAGCTGTGCAACCTCAGTATCAGATATACCGGCCTGCTTGAGTTTCATAAAGCGTTCCCAGATGTTGCAATGCTCATAGGACTCCGCGGCAAAGACTAAATCATCCCAGTATTTCTCAATAAATTGAACTGCCGTGTAGGCCGGCTTGCCCGTATCCTCCACCTTTGCACCATCTTTCCAATAAATCGCATCCATCTGCTCTTCTATGCAGGCATCTGCTAATCCTTCGCGCTTTAATTCTGCTACAATATTGATTAATGGAGCGCAACCCAGTTCTATCATCCGGTACTGTACACTCTGAAAACCTGAGGCCGGCGCCAAGGCATCGCGAAAAGCCAAAAACTCGTCTTTCTTCATACCATTTTCCATCACTCCAAAGCTGCCTCGCAAGGCCCCGAAGTATCGGTTAATGCGGTGAATGCGCTCGGCAAAATCTGCCACCGACAAATCTCCTACGGCAATGGCATCAATTTCGATACGTGCCAGCTTGAAATAGAGTTCCGTGATTTGGTGGTAAATAATGAAGATTGGCTCGTCTACGATATCCGTCACCGGACGTTGTAGACTGAGCAATGTATCGAGCTGGATGTAGTCCCAGTAATTTTGAAAGGACGCACTTTGCAATCCATTCACATAGGTTTCAAAATCTTGTCCGGTAGCCTCAATTTTATTGCGCAATTCGGTCAATTTTTCCATTAATTCTGGGCTCCACTCCATGGTAAAATAGGTTTAAACCAAAGTTAGCCAATACCATGACCAACTTGCTTCTTTACTGATAAGTTTTAAACGAATTTTAACGACCTTAGATGCGCTTCAAAGTGAATGTGAACTCGGTTCCCTGTCCTTCTGTAGAGACGACCTTAATGGACTCGCCGTGTCGCTCAATAATGTGTTTTACGATGGATAAACCCAAACCGGTTCCCCCCGCATCTCTTGAACGTGCCTTATCCACTCTATAAAATCTTTCAAAAACATGTGGAAGATCTTCTTCGGAAATACCGAATCCTTGATCCTTAATTCTGAATTCAATTTTTTCCCTGGTACCCGAAATAAAGAAATCTACCGTCGAATCTTCAGGACTGTATTTGATGGCATTCACCAGCAAGTTATCCAACACTTGCTCTAACCTAGCAGCATCACATAAAACTTGAGTATCCTCTTCTACTGCAAAATGAACCTTTATTGTAGACTTTCGCTTATTGGCTAAGTTTTCTATTTCACTCAAAGCATCATCGATTAAGTTGCGCACAATTACCGGTCGCAATTGCACATCGTACTCCCCACTTTCTACCTTGGTTAATACATCCATATCTTTCACCAGCTGTGTCATACGCTCCACAGATTTAGCTGCTCGTTTCAAGAATTTTTTAGCCACCTTTTCGTCTTTCAGCGCACCATCCAACAGCGTATAAATATATCCTTGGATGTTGAAAATAGGCGTCTTTAGTTCGTGGCTAACATTTCCGATATATTCACGACGGAATTGTTCCCTCCCCTTCATCTCTTCCACCAGCGCACTTTGAGTTTCACTCCATTCACGAAGCTTATCTTCCAATTCCTGCAAATTTCTCACATCTGCAATCTGTTCCCCGTCACTGGATAGATTCTTCTTTTGAATTCCCTGTTGAATACCTCTAATCCGACCTATAAGTATGTAGTAGGTTGCGTAATAAAATGATGTGATTGTAATCGTAAAGAAAAGCAGCCACAATAACCATTCTGGAATATGAAAGTTTGGAATATAGGTTAATAGCCATTCAAAGAGAACGGCCAAACCCGTGACTGTAGCCCCCATAATTAGGGAGAGTAAAAGCATGCGATTTCCTCGCATCAATCGATTGTTTCGAATTTATATCCTACCCCTTTCACTGTCTTGATGCGATTATCACCTATTTTCTCTCGGAGTTTACGGATATGTACATCTATAGTTCTGCCGCCAACGATAACTACCGTACCCCATATTCTGTCCATAATTTCTTCACGAGTGAAGACTTTTCCAGGTTTCGATGCCAAGAGGCTGAGCAATTCGAATTCCTTCCTCGGTAATTCGATGACTTTTCCTAATATCTCTGCATGATAGCGCTCAGGGTCAATGATTAAATCTGAGAATTCCATTTTACTTGGAACTTCTTGCTCCGGAACGGGTCTTCTTCTTAAAAGCGCCTTTAATCTTGAGGTAAGAACCTTAGGTTTTACAGGTTTCGTTATGTAATCATCTGCGCCAGCTTCGAAACCTGCCACCTGACTGTAATCTTC
>DMQR01000050.1 GCA_003455605.1 Cryomorphaceae bacterium
TGGCTGCGGTAATCTTGTTCTGTACGGTCGTGATAATGGCGAAGCTATCGACCATCTCTCCTGTATCTGGATTGACCCAAGTATCATAGATTCCCGCAAAGGCAAAGGACGCCCCGTCCCTCTTGTAGACCACAAAGGGTTTAGATAAGCGCTCTTTTTGTGGACCTTCAATAAAGCCGTCGGCCAAGACTAGACAGCGTTTGGAGCGAATACTTTGACGGAAGGCAGGCTTGGTGGTAATGCCCTTGGCTCCACGGTAAGAAGGGTCATTCTCCGAGTTATGATCGCCTTCGGAGCGGGCATTGAACAAGTGAAACGGCTTCTTCGCCCAATATGGGGTAAAGCCGAAGCGGTAATGCTTGATTACGCCGGGTTGTTCCTGAGTAATAACGGCACCTAAATCCCCTATACTCATGTTGGTATTAGGGACATAAAGGTCTGGGCGCTCGACAAGGGCGCTAAAGCGTTTCTCTACCGCTTTGATTTTACTAATGTTGACGTATCTACCACACATGGTACTTCTTCTCTAGGTTAAATTCTTTTTACTGATGTCTGTTGGCCAATAACGGCGGCGGTTCCCCATTGAAAGGGTTTGTTCGTCCAATGGTCTTTGCCCCGAGTGAAACCGCCCGGAGTACGGAACGGTCGCCAAAACGCTGGCGAATATGGTCCATAGCGCTGTAGAGGTTGCTCAGTTCTTCGCTCTCCTCAAAAAGATTCATCTGGTAGCCGCCACCCACCAAATGTGAACAGCGCACTCCTATTAAACGTACCAATAAGCGGCGGTCATAGAGTCGCTTGAAGAGTTCCTTGACCTTGGGGATAAGGATGTGGTCCGCAGTAGTATAGGGAATTCGCGCTTGAAGCGTGTGTGTATTGAAGTCCGAATAACGAATCTTCACCGTGATGCAGGAAGTGAGTTTATCCCCGCGACGCAGCTGGTAAGCTAGATTCTCCGTCATGGCGACGATAATGCCTTCTAGCTTGACTATATCGATGGTATCCTTGGCAAAGGTGCGCTCGGTAGAAATACTCTTGCGCTCTTGATAAGGCAGCACAGGGCTTTGGTCTACTCCTTGAGCCTTATGCCAGATAATTGATCCGTGTTTGCCCATGACGCTTTGCATCATCTCTAGCGGCATTTCTTGTAGGGTCTGTATCCTGCGTACCCCAAGGTTGCGAAGGGTTTGGTAGGTCTTCTCTCCTACCATTGGGATCTTGCGCACTGATAAAGGGGCAAGGAAGGGACGCTCTAATCCTTTTTGAACGTAGATCTTGTTGTTGGGCTTGGCTTCCCCGGTGGCCACCTTACTGACCGTTTTATTGATGGACAGGCCAAAGCTGATGGGAAGACCGGTCTCTCGTATGACGTTATCGCGGAGTTCACTGGCAAATTTGAAGTTGCCAAAGAAGCGGTCCATACCCGTGAGATCGACATAAAACTCATCTACAGAGGTTTTCTCGTACACGGGTACATCTTCCTTAATAACGTCCGTCACGAGGTTGGAGTATTTGCTGTAATTCGCGGAGTTACCACGAATCACAATGGCTTCGGGGCAGAGCTCCATCGCCATTCGCATGGGCATGGCCGAGTGCACCCCGAACTTTCGGGTTTCATAGCTGCAGGCCGCAACCACCCCACGGTCGCCTGTGCCGCCGATGATAATGGGTTTGCCACTCAAACGGCTGTCCATCAGGCGCTCAACAGAGACAAAAAAGGTGTCCAAATCCAGATGTAATATGGAGCGGTCCATGTTCCTATACGTTTTTTTGGGCTGCTTACAGCCTATTCGAGCGGCACTAAGACCGCTCAAACAAAGGATCTATTATGTTAAAAATGCTTAGTTGTCTTTCAACGTACTCATCTCCTTGCGCAGGTCTGCCACCATGTGCATCAATTGCGACATCTCCTGGTTAGTTCCCGCTGCAGGAAGCTCAAAGCTGGTATATCCTACGGCTTTCCATGCCTCCACTAATCGGTCCACAGGGACAGTATAGGGCGCAAACTGTGGGTTATCAGATTTGAGCATCAACTCCCCGACGTGCAAGTTGTTGATCACGCGCTTGTAGACTACGCCCTCATCCTTGGTAATAAGCACATAACAATCGTCATTACGAATGGACTTCCAATCTTGTACATATTCTGTAATGACGTAGGCACCCGGTTTAATGGGCAACATGCTTTCCCCACGGATTTGGAATACGCGGTAAGTACGGTCTTGCGGCAATTCCGGGAAGGGCATTGAAAAACGCGGCAATGCACCAATGTAATCTGCGTCGCCATAACCCGCGAGGTATCCCGCAGAGGCCTTTACCGGTACCAATGTTCCCAACTCTTTTTCGTCCGTGCCATCTACCACTACCGGGAGAATACGCAACTGCGCACCACTAACATCGGCCTTGGGAATGGATCCCCCACCAGAGAGGTCCTTGTTCACGAAATCATCGAGTCGCACCTGAAAGTACGCCGCCAAATGCTGTAAAGTGTGCAACCTAGGCTCAGCCCTACCTTCTTCGTAAGCGCCTATCATAGCACGCTTTACACCAATCTTTACTGCCAACTGCTCTTGGGTTAGCGCCTCTTTCTTGCGAAGAAATTTTAAGTTGTTCTTTACATAATTCATACAGCATACCTTTAAAAGATGAATATAATGCTAATTTAGTTAGAATTCTAATATTTTCATCATTTATGCAATAATTTTTTAAGGTGGCCCTGAAAGAACTTCTAAATACGTATAACGTCGCCAAGGACAAGGCCTACTGGATCCAGGAGGCTTTGGTGGAAGTTAATGTGCTCGAGGAAACAGTTACGTTTGCCTTTGAAGGGACGGATAAGGAGCGTAAGAGCGTGTTGGATTTTGTACCATGTGAGCGACCGGAAGCCTGTGTTATTATTGGGGTTTGTGGGAAAGATGATGGACACAAAAGCTGCAGTAGCACCCCGCGTGTACGGGATTACTATAGCCTATAGGATGGTGGGCGTACCGAGAATTAGCCCCAGAACTGGTATAAACCTTAGAAACAGTTATAGAATACGGCAGCGGAGGGGTGAAAAACCGAGGAGGTAAAATCTTGTAGCGACTACGTAAATACGGCCTAATCTAGCGGATAACCAGCCATGGCATTCCCCGCCAAAAACCCACCGGTCCATGCGGCCTGGAAGTTGAATCCACCTGTGATTCCATCAATATTCAGGATCTCTCCCGCCAAATACAGATTCGGGCAAAGTCTGCTTTGAAAGGATCTAAAATCAATCTCCTTTAAATCTACCCCACCTGCAGTGACGAACTCTTCCTTAAAAGTGCTCTTGCCAGTGACTTGGAATACCGCGCAGGTGAGTTCGCTGCACAAAGCTTTAAGTTGCTTGCTAGAAATATCACCCCAAGTCGCAGTGCTCTTGATGCCCGCAGCTTCCACCATGGATTTCCAAAGGCGCAATGGAATGTCAAACATTGTGTGATTGCCTAATCGCTTTTTGCCACTGGCCTTCTTCTCATCCGATAAGAGGTCAAGAACCTCTTCCTCATCCCGCCCGAGCCAATTAACCAGGATAGGGAATCGATAAAATCTACTACTAAGTTCTCGGGCACCCCAAGCACTCAAACGAAGAATAGCAGGCCCTGAGAGTCCCCAGTGGGTGATGAGCAGCGGTCCTTCTGCTTCCAAATCCGAAGCCGCAATTTGAACGCTCGTATGAGGAATACTAATACCGCTCAACCCCTTGATTCTCAAGTCTTTAATATTAAACGTGAAGAGCGAAGGCACGGGTTCCACAATCTTGTGGCCCAATTTCTTGAGCCCATCCCACATCGCTTTGGACGATCCTGAGGCAATCATTAACGCATCACAATCGTAAGTCTGACCAGTATTGGTCATCACCTCCCAACGATCTCCTTCTAAGGACTGAAAGGCCTTAACCCCAGCGGAAGTCAGTACCTCAATACCGTTAGTTGCAGCCATTTCTTTGAGACAATCGATGATGGTTTGAGAAGAATCAGTCACCGGAAAAACGCGGTTATCGGATTCAATCTTTAGTTCTACGCCACGGTCCGCAAACCATTCCATGGTATCACCGGGCTGGAATTTGTGGAAGGGGCCTAAGAGTTCACGGCTGCCGCGCGGGTAGAATTGGACCAATTCCCTTGGATCAAAACAAGCGTGTGTAACGTTGCAGCGGCCGCCACCACTGATCAAAACCTTACCCAAAACATCTTTACCCTTTTCTAATAGGGTAATGTTGGATGCTGGATTAGCCTCGGCACACGCGATGGCTGCAAAATAGCCTGCAGCCCCTCCACCGACAATGATGAAGCGTTCATTCATAGGGTAAAATTAAGGCAATTTTGGGCGTAACAAGGCCTTCGGCCTGGTGTGGTCCTTATAAGGTTAAAATTTTTCCTTCCTCAAAGAGATAATTCCCAAAGTGACCATTGACCGGCTTCTCAAGCTCCAAGGGCGCCGCCAAGGCAATGGCAGTGCCATCGACTTGCTTCATACGTGGTTTAGCCTTTAAATCGCCTATTTCGTCCACGAGATACACATAGTCCGCCGCATGACCATTGACGAAATGAAAACGCTTGATGGCCACATCCACACGCATGTGAGCATAAAGCACATTTGTGAAGACCCATTCTAACTGGCCTTTCTCATTTAGCGGTAATTGTTCGTATACCTCTGAAGAGCCCACATCTGCACGAATGGTTGCCAAGATGGTAAGCAATCCGAATTTACGCGCCCCACGACGCTCTAGATCGCCTTCCTTCACACCGCTTTCGATGAGGATATTAGGAATTCCATTAGCCATGAGGTAATCCCCTATGGCTGTGGGATAATACTCATCCGTATAACGTCCTATGCCCGCCAAATCAAGCTGCATTGCTGTAAGCGCATTGCCTAATCTATTCATCAGGTCACGACGAATGGGAGTAATTTGGCGGGTAATATCAGCGCTAGGCACCAATAGAGAGGTGTACGCAGAACGTCCACCTACATGGAAAATCGTTCGCTGATCGTGCAGGTTAAAACACAATTCTGGTTCATGCATCTTAATCCAACCCAACAACTTTGCACTTTCAATAGTCTGAAAGCTGGCGAAGTCTCTATTGAGGTCAATACCCAATCCATTGCGGCGGCTGTAACGTACATAGGCATCGGGGTTTACTACCGGTATGAGGTGAAGTGTAAATCCTTCTAAATCAATTTGTTTCTTTTGAAACAGCTCTATAAGTGACAGTATTATAAATATCCCAGTCGTTTCGTTACCGTGCATACCAGCCCAAATACATATGGAACGCGAGCCCTGACCTAAACTGGTAGATAGTAAAGGACGTTCTTCACTGGAATACCCAATAATTTCCCAATCATGCATTGATTTCAACTGGGAATATGGGATATACCAATGCTTATCAGTTAAATACGTCGAATCGAAATTCGTAGACATTCTCATAAAGTTATAGGGAAAGTTACATCACAACTGTGACATTTCCCCAAAGACAAATATTATGATCGCTTCAAACCTAATCTACGCCTTCTTATCCTTTATTAAGAAGATCATTTGTTACAAATGAAACAAAGAAGGCTGTTGGCTTTAGCAGCTGTAACGATCCATCACAAAGACAAGAGCTTCTCCTCACCTTAAGCAAAGCATTAAATACGCTAGACCTGTAAATCTGACTGATGGATAGCTTGTATTCAGAAGATGGTCAAAGGTAAAGCGATGGTCTAAGCTTGTACTTCATCGATTACAGCCAATGTAGAACACCATCATGACAAAGTAAACATTACTAGAGTTCACGAGGGAACTACAGATACACAATATTTTGAAAAACTTTGTTTGAATCACTCAGACGAAAAATGGCGCATTGTCGTTTCTTTGAACAATGCTTCAGGTGAAGCAATGTTTCATTAGGAGTACAATTCGTGAAACATAATTAAATTTACACTTAAATAACTTCTAACCAGTTATTTAAATACTTGTATTTAAATTTTTACTCTATATTATTTGCCCTCACGTATTTCATT
>DMQR01000021.1:0-1677 GCA_003455605.1 Cryomorphaceae bacterium
CATCAAAATGAAATCACATATCATACCTATCCTAATCATTCTTCTTGTTTCGTGTAATAATCAATCACAAGAATCGAGGGATCATTCTTTAAATGAACAGAAACCCTTAAACATCATTTATATAATGGCTGACGACCATGCCTATCAAGCTATTAGTGCTTATGGATCAGAAATTAGTAAGCTTGCACCTACACCAAATATTGACCGAATTGCGGAGCAAGGTGCACGCATGGACGCCGTATATTGTACCAACTCGATATGCGGACCAAGTAGGTCTTCGATTTTAACCGGTAAATTTTCACATGTCAACGGGTTCTATAAAAATGTTGATGGTGGAGACTTTAATGGCGAACAGCTTACATTTCCAAAGGTATTTCAAAAAAATGGCTACCAAACGGCAGTCATCGGTAAATGGCACCTAGGAACCACCCCTACGGGATTTGACTATTCGAAGGTTTTAATCAACTGGGGCGGACAGGGCACCTATTTCAATCCTCAATTTTGTATCAATGGAAAGGATACCGTAATTGAAACCAAGCGACATTCGACAAAAGCCATTGAGGATGATTGTTTGGATTGGCTCGATAATCGAGATACAACAAAACCCTTTATGCTATTGTATCAATTTAAGGCTCCACACAGAGATTGGAGACCTGACTCCATGTTCCACGAGTTGTTTCAGGATTTTGACTTTCCGCTTCCAGAAACCTTTGAAGATGACTACGCCGGACGGCTCGCAGCGAGCGAAAACATGATGGAGATTGGAAACCACCTCAATAGAAGAGATATGAAGCAGGTCCCCCCACCCGGATTATCGAGAAGGGATTCCATGCGATGGCTCGCCTATGGAGACAAAGGACAATATTGGTCCCCAAATGACTCCTTAACGGGAGATGCACTCAAGTACTGGAAATACCAAACCTATATCAAAGACTACTTGAGGTGTGTAGCAGGCGTTGACCGTGCTGTCGGTAGTGTGCTAGATTATTTGGAAGAAAATGGATTGAGCGAGAACACCATCGTGGTTTATACCTCCGACCAAGGGTTTTACCTGGGTGAGCACGGTTGGTTTGACAAAAGATGGATGTATGAAGAGTCATTCAAGATGCCATTCTTAATTAAGAACCCGAGAATGATTGAAGCTGGAACTACCTCGGATGCCATGGTAATGAATGTTGACTTCGCGCCAACACTCCTAGACATGGCTGGTCTGAAAATACCTACAGAGATGCAGGGAAAAAGCTTTAAAGGAGCATTTGAGGGAGACAAAAAGAACAATAGAAAATCGGTATACTATCACTATTACGAGTATCCAATATGGCATAAAGTACAACCGCATTATGGCGTGAAAACAGAACGCTACAAGCTTATGCACTTTTATTACTCAATGGATGAATGGGAGCTGTATGATCTAAAAACAGACCCTAATGAAATGCGCAATATCTATTCAGAGGCGGCACCAGAATTGATTGAGCGCCTGAAAAAAGAGCTCGAAGCCCTCAGAAAAGAATACAAAGATGATGGGTCGATAGAACAAATGAAAAGAATGACAGATACCGTAATTCAGCGCGTATACAATGAACCCAACAAGGTTATGAAATAAGACCTTAAACGAAGTTCTACATAAAAAATAACTATCTTAGTCGTCGCTCAACTGACTTACTGTTGCGCGAAAAC
>DMQR01000021.1:2086-2822 GCA_003455605.1 Cryomorphaceae bacterium
TTGGCCAGTGTCCAGAGTCGGTAACAGACACTCAGGAAGCATGTGAGGGATTCACCTGGACAGATGGTAACTCATATACTTCGGTGAATTACGTGCCCATAACTACAATTGGGGCGCAAACCCCAGCACTGTTTTCAACAGGACCAAATGCTACTTGGACGAATGTATACACCGCTTGTGTCATCGGAGATGGCAACAACGGAGCACAACAGACCCTTGTAATCAATGTAACTGAGCTACCTGCGGGTGGAGCGAACTACAGGATCATTAAAACTGTGGCCAACGGAAACTTTTTCAATGGTCCAGCGCAAAGCTTGGCACTTGGATTAAATACAATCAATGTTGCAGCACCTGGAAACCCTTGGGGAGACCGAACGGTTAAATTTCAGTTTGGTAGCGCGGATGTTAAATTTAGCATACTTTCTCTAAATGGAAGCGCTGTTTATGAAGGAACCACACAAACTTTGACAAATGCCGCAGGCTGTGACTCTATTGTTACTTTGGACCTAAGCTTTGTAGACAACTCAACTACTAGTACTGAGGTTGTATCAGCATGTGATAGCTACACATGGTCAAATGGTGTGACCTATACCGAAAGTGACTACAACATCGCAACAACGATAGGCGCTGAAACACCAGGTTTATTTGCCAACGGGCCGAATGCAACTTGGACCAATGTGTACACCGCTTGTGTCATCGGAGACGGAAACAATGGGATTCAGCAAACCCTTGTCAT
>DMQR01000164.1:0-157 GCA_003455605.1 Cryomorphaceae bacterium
TACAATGCGGTATTCGTCTTTTTTCAACGGATGCATTTTCTCAAACTGTTTGATCAGATTAGATTACCTAATCTAGTAGTTTCCTTTGAACGTTAAACGCTGTGATGACTTCTATTATTAACAAAAAAGCCCACTGGCGAACCAAAGGGCTTTTGGG
>DMQR01000164.1:501-3527 GCA_003455605.1 Cryomorphaceae bacterium
GAACCGCCGACACATGGATTTTCAATCCATTGCTCTACCAACTGAGCTACATCACCGATAGGCCGGCAAATATACACCCACATTTGAAATGAGGAAATAGGAATCATAAAAACTTAATTCCTTGTACTTCAAGAGATTCTGTCTAAAAAGCGATGTGGACTGAGGAATTAAGCCCATTTTTGCAAGGTGTTTATCGCGATTGATATAGGAAATACTATGCTTAAAGCTGCTTTTTTCAGGCAAAGCGCGGCGGAAGAGGTGCTGGTCCTACCGGCAGATACACATATGGATGAATTTGTAGCAGGCCTCAATCGATGGCTTTCCGTCTCGAGTGAAGTGGAGGCTTTAGCAAGTTGCAGCGGCCATTGGCCAGTGTCCATGCCTAAAGAGGTAAAGCTTATAAAGACAGCGTCGAATTGGCCTCTTGAAATACATTATGATACGCCCCAGACCTTAGGTTTGGATAGACTACTCCTTGCCAACGCAACCTGGCTAGAGTTCCAGGACGACCTTTTGGTGATCACTATGGGGACCTGTATTACTTATAATATTGTTAAAAATGGTGCCTTAAAAGGAGGTGCGATTAGCCCAGGATTACAGATGCGATTCCGTGCTATGAACCACTATACGAGTGATTTGCCGTTGGTGGAAGGGAACCTAGAAGCGCCTATTTTAGGGACAAGTACGGAAGGAAGCTTACAGGCTGGCGTGAATGTTGCAATAGCGAAAGAGGTGGAAGGTATGAGTGCCCAATTTTGCCATGAATTCGACCTCGATACAGTGTTCATTTGCGGTGGGGATAGAAATGCTTTGCGAAACCACTTAAAAAAGTACATATTTGCACCCTCGAATTATGAACTACATGCCCTTAAACGCATTCACGAATATTTTAAGAATCAAGGACTTAGTTAAGTCTGCGTATCTGCCGTTGGGCATTTTTTGTGCACTCGTTTTCAGCCAATTGGCCGCGGCTCAAACGAACTCTGTAAGTCCGTTGAGCATTCAAGGTATTGGTGAGACTACTTTCGGAATCAGTCCAGCTTATCTAGGAATGGGAGGTACGGGTATTGCATATTCAGACAGATTTACCATTAACATCTTGAATCCCGCTGGTTATGCCAACTTGGAATATACCACCTTGGAGATGAGTGGTGCACATCGTTCTTTCCGTCATCAAATCCCGTCAGAAGGCATTGATCAGACAAACTTCAATACCTACTTCGATTACTTCGGTTTTGGTTTCAAGTTTACAGACTGGATCGGTGGCGCTTTTGCTTTGGCACCGTATGCTGCCAAAGGATATAATGTGAGTGTTACAGATACTTCAGATGACTTCGGTTTGTACGAATACCGATCCCTAGGCTCTGGCGGTTACGATCAGTTCACCCTGGGTATTGCCATACAGCCTGTTCCATGGTTTAGCGTCGGTGGAAATGCTAAATACATTTTTGGAGAGGAAGTTTCAAGCAACAAAACCATCATTGCAGATAACAGTTACTTATCGGTGAGCAAGACTACCAAACATGGAATGAGTGATTTCATTTTCGATGCTGGTATGCAGCTGCAGGGCGATTTAAAGAAATACCATGTGGTTGCTGGGGCCGTTTACGGTTTAGGCGGTGAGATGAACGCTCGTGAAATCAACACCCAATATACCTTTATCAATAGCGGTATTGTGGAAACGCCCGTCGATACATTGTACTACAACTTGGCCAGCGATGGTTCGATGATCTTGCCGTCTTTTTACGGCGTTGGTTTTGGACTCAGCAAGAAGGTAGAAGGTATCCCGGTAAATGCTTGGGATATTATAATGGATTATCGAGTGACGAATTGGCAAGAATTCCGCGGATTCGCTCCAACAGGGGGTGTAGCTCCACAAACACAATTCAGCCTGAGCGAACGTGCGAGCGCTGGCTTGGTGTTCGTTCCGAAATATTTGTTCTCAGTGCTAAACCGCACCTCGAATGTATTCGCCATTTCGCGTTACCGCTTCGGCGCTTTACGAGAA
Organism: Cryomorphaceae bacterium; assembly: GCA_003455605.1. Taxonomy (GTDB): domain Bacteria; phylum Bacteroidota; class Bacteroidia; order Flavobacteriales; family Schleiferiaceae; genus UBA10364. Next base: position 2,510 of record DMQR01000164.1, read on the forward strand.
ATAGGTCAATACCACTGGGACGAGCAGAGTTATACCACTCGAGAACTAAACTTCGGCGTGAGCATGCCTATTATCTATCGTTCATTAGCTCCGGGTGAACAAAAGGCAAGCTTTTTGAATTTAAGTATGGGACTGGGGCAACGTTGGGACGGCGTTGATAGTCACTTTAAAGAAGATTATTGGAACGTTAACTTGGGAATCACGTTGAATGACAAGTGGTTCCAGAAATTTAGATATAGATAAATAAGATGATTATGAAACGAATCCTCTTTACTTTGGGAATTTCTTTTATGGCAACGGGCTTGACGGCTCAAGAATCTAAATGGGGCAACTCCTTGGCTGATTCTGTGTCATGTTTTGAGAATTACAACATCATGGGTTCTTACTACCAAGGAAAGAACTATGTGGATGCTTACGATTCATGGAAGGTATTGTACGAAACTTGTCCCGCGGCAAACATTCGAATCTATACTTACGGTGATAACATCCTTGAAGCGATTATTAAATCTGCTTCGAGTGAAGCTTCAAAAAATGGCTACATCCAAGAGCTGTTGAGTATGTTTGATTCCTTCGCTGTTCATTTCCCTGAAGAAAAAGGCAACGCACTTTCTTCAAAGGCCTACTACTTCTACAACTACTACAAGAAAGATGCAGATAGCGTATCTAAGGCAGTGGTAATGTTTGAAGAAGCGAAAAGCTTATTAGGAGATAACATGTCGGTTGCGCATATTGATCGTTACTTCCAAGCGAACGTGAAGGAATTCAACAAGAATAAGGACGTTGAGCGTCTATTTGAGGTGTACAACAGCGCATTAGTAGCGCTGGAATACAACTTCAATACTTTCAACGTTGAGAACTATAACCTTGGTTTGAAAGCCGATTCCGTAGTGGGTTGGATTGCTTATGCAGATAGTGTAACTCCATATGCTCAAGCAGCTCAAGCTGAATTTGCAGCGGCGATGGCAGTATACGATTCCACAGATGCATATAACAATTCTTCAAAAAAAAGAATGAAGAA
>DMQR01000085.1:0-5094 GCA_003455605.1 Cryomorphaceae bacterium
TATTACCATCTAACCACTCATATGAGAAGGTACCTGCTGGAGTAGCGGCTTCAAGCTCACCCGTGGTTGGGTTCTGGCTCACCGTCGGTTGTGATGGTGCTGGCTGAACGCTAATGGCGCGCTTTTTCGTGTTCGTACATCCCGTAGTGGCATCCGTATAGGTGTAGTAAACCCAATGCGATCCTACTCCCGCAACGGATGGAAAAATGGAATCATTGATGATACCGGTTCCTAAGTAGATTCCTCCTGCCGGTTGACCACCAGAAAGAGCTTGTGGACCATCGAGCTCACAAACATAACCTTGAGAGCTAAGGCTAACTTGAGGACGAGCATTGACCGTAAAGGTAGTAGAGTCCATAACCGTAGAATTGGCAACGCAGTTGTCTGAACTGATCATGCGTACGGTGAGGACGTCCCCATCAGCGAATTGGTTCACGTAAGTCGTAGTATTAGAAGCAACAACAGTGCCGTTGAGTAACCAATCAATGGATGGGCTCACACCACCGTTAGTAAAGGTAGCTGTGGCTATCGCGCTGTCCCCATTACACAAGGTAGAGGCCGATACTGCCATCGAAACGGCAGCCGAAGGTGCTGTCACGATGGTGATGTAATTCGTTAGTAGCACTGAATCAATGCCTGCAGCATTAGAAACCACCAGCTTGACATCATAGGTGCCTGCATTAGAATAGGTAACCGTTGGGTTTGCCGCCGTCGAAGTAGCCGGCGTACCGCCTTGGAAAGACCAAAGACGTGCCGTTGGAGCCGGCGCTGAGTAATCGTAGAAAGTTACGGATTTACCTGTACAAGCTGCGGTATCGCCACCGAAGGCGGCTACCGGGCCTAATTGGGCTTGCCCACTAATATTAATATTGTCAAGGAAGGTGTTATTACCATAACCATTTACGGAAACAAACTTCACTCGGATACCGCTAATGCCGCTGTAGGCATCAAGATCAATGGTCGGACATGTGACCGAGCTCGAAGCGTGACACCAATAAGTAGAATCAGACGGCGCGAAAGACGAGGTAATAGCACCTGCCGTAGTGAAAAAAGTATCTGTGGCAGAGTATGCAGCCACTTCGTTCCAAGTCGCTCCACAATCATCACTTACATAGACCAACAAGCTGTCCGAATACCCACTTGAATAATACGCCGAAGCGTATTCAAAGCTCATGCTCACAAGCGTATCATTAGAGAAATCAAGCGCTGGTGAAATCAGTTCATCGCGCTGGCCCGAACCGCTGTAGGAATAATGATTCATGAATATTCCAACACTGCCTGGACTCGTCCCATTCACCGCAGTTGATGCCCAAGTAATACCGCCATCAGGGTTATCGATTTCCCAACCATTGAGACCGCTTTCGAAATCTTCTACAAACGGTAGGGTTGCGCCGCCTACAGAGATGGCTTGGAATACAGTAGTGTCGTCAGAGCCATAGGCGTTAGTTGCAGTGAGAGTAACCGTGTAGCCTCCTGTAGCAGAGAAAGTGACCTGTGGATTTTGAGATGAATCCGTCGTACCGTTTATGTAACTATAGGTAGATGGGCTGATTTGCCATTGCCAGCTTGTGGTCAAACCTTGGCTTTGGTCAATTAATGAAATAGTATCTGTCGTACCACAAGGTGCCGCTGGATCCACCATAAATAGTGCTACTGGTGGCGCTGCGCTTCCGGCCATCAATGGACTCTGCCACACACCACGGCCATAGGTTCCAATACGTAACAAATCCTCATTTTCATAGATCTCAAAATCTACTACGATCACATTCGGTAGGTTTTTGTTGTAGCTCACCCAGCCAGAAAATCCTGAACTGTGGTAGTAAACCCCAATATCCGTTCCTACGTAGATTCCGTCAGACGAACCACCCTCAAAGGTTACACAATTCGCGGGAATATTCGGCAATCCCGAACTCAGGTTTGACCAAGTCTGACCGCCATTGAAAGATTCCATCACCTTCTTATTGCTAGTATATCCACTTATAGAGATAACAATATGCTGTTCGTCATCTGGATCAATGGCGACTCCTGAAATATTATGTGGAGAAGGGCTCAAGCCACCGCTTGGAGTGATATTTGACCATGTACTTCCGCCATTGTTACTTCTAAAAATATTACTGTTGACCAAAACATAGATGTAGTTCGTATTCGACGGAGCGATTTCGAATTCATCAATATTCGTACCGCCACTCACATCCGAAGAAGATGTTGCTGTCCACGAAGCGCCCGCGTTAGTCGATTTCCAAATCTTGGTAAACCCTGCATAAATGGTATTTCCATTAACCGGATCTACATTGAAAGGTGTCACCCAGTTACCAGAACCAGACGCACTCAACGTATTGATGGACGAGAAAAAACTTCCACCGTTGGTACTCTTGTAGAAATCGCCATAATAAATGGAGGTATACATTATGTTATCATTGGTCACATCAACGCCGTTATCCATACCGTCTCCACCCGTCACGCGGCTCCACGAAGAAGAACTGCGAAGGTGTGAGCCATTATCCTGTGCACCCGCAAGAATTACAGTAGTATCAGAGCTGCTCTGAGAGATTTTATAGTACTGGGTGATGTTCATGCCATCGTTTAAATGACTCCATGAAGAGCCGCCGTTGGCCGTTTTGTATACCCCGCCATCAGTACCTACATACAACTGTGAAGTTCCAGGACGGAATATAGCGTGGTGATGATCCGCGTGTACAAAAGGTACAGATCCTGCGCCATACCAGTGTCCAACGATAGACCAATTGGCGCCACTATTGGTGCTCTTCCAAATATTTACCCCTCCAACATATACCGTATTCTCGTTGAGCGGATCACAAGCGATGCTCATGTCATACCAAGCCTGTCCCCCTGAACCACTGCCGGTAGAAGACCAGCCCATAATATTAGGTGTAGAACTCATCAATGACCAATTCGAACCGCCGTTTGTCGAACGATACAATCCACCAAAACCATTGTTACTGCTTCCAAAAACAACATATAATAAACCAGGTACAGTACTCACGGCAATCTCACATCGGCGAACTCCTGTAGCAGGCAATCCATTAGACATCTGTGTCCAAGTGTCTCCTGCATTAACCGAACGATAAACCCTGGGGCTTGATCCCGAAGTTGTAGCAAACAAAGTATCACCGTGGCCCATTTCTACGCCATAGAACAGCCCAGATTGCTCCAAGCTAAAGGTCTGGCCGTAATTAGTACTACGGTAAATCCCGCCGTTGGTTGCCGCTACGACAATATTTGTACTATCGGGGTGAATCACTACACGACCAATACGATAGTTGTTACTCACATTGAATGAAAGGCCTGTTGGAGACCAATTAAAACCACCGTCGGTTGATTTCATCAATCCGAAGCTGTAAGTATCTGCACCATCCCGGTCCCCAGTGGCCAAATACATAGTATCCGGGTGTTGTGGGTCAATGGCCAAATCACTGACTCCAATATTGGTCAGCTCGTCTGTAAAGGTTTGCCAAGTTTGTCCATCATCGTAGCTCACCCACAAACCTCCAGCCGGCGCACCTGCATAGATGGTATCGTTGTGTTTAGGGTGAAAGGCAACGTTATTAATTCGGCCTATCCCATCTCCAGAAGGCGCATCAAAAGGACCGGCAGGACGCCAATCGCCATATTCATTAGAGCTTGATTGACTCTGAATAGCATTGTATAAAACACTTGGGTGTGGACGAACGCCGGTCTCGCCAACACGCTGGCCCATCATATATTGCCAACGCTTGAACTGCTTCCAGCCGTGTCCTTTTTCATAGGGTTTGCCGGCAAATTCCGTTTCAAATTTGTCCACGACGGTATGGAAATTCACGCGGTAATCCTGCATGGCTTCCACCCATGTCATATTATCAATCTTACTCTTAGTAAGCGCATTAGAAGCGCGATCTTGAGCAGTGGCGAAAAGGGCAAAGGCAGAAAAGGTAAACGATAGCAATAGTTTACGAAGCATATAAATGTTTTAAGGACCTTAAAATTACAAAAACCGCGCCTTTCTATTCCTCCGTTTCCGCAGTAGTTACGAGCTTTAACTCATTCAACTGTGCTTCATCAATGGTAGCTGGAGCATCAATCATTACATCGCGACCCGCGTTATTTTTCGGGAAGGCAATGAAATCACGAATGACCTCAGCACCGCCTAGGATGGACACCAATCTGTCAAAACCAAAGGCTAAACCACCATGTGGAGGTGCACCGTATTCAAAAGCACTCATCAAGAAGCCGAACTGATTCTCTGCTTCTTCCTTTCTAAATCCGAGCAAATCAAACATGCGGCTCTGTATTGCTCTGTCGTGGATACGAATAGAACCACCACCGATTTCATTACCGTTCAAAACTAGGTCGTAAGCATTTGCACGAACCTTGCCTGGTTCAGTGTCAATCAAAGCAATGTCCTCGGGCTTTGGCGATGTAAACGGGTGGTGCATGGCGTGGTAACGCTCAGTTTCATCGTCCCATTCCAACAACGGGAAATCAACTACCCATAACGGTGCAAATACCTCAGGGTTCCTTAGGCCCATTTCCTGTGCAATGTGAAGGCGTAATTCAGAAGTTGCCTTGCGTGTCAAAAGCTCTTCACCAGCCAAAATCAAAATTAAGTCGCCTGGCTTTGCATCAGTAGCTTCTGCCCATTTAGCTTGTTGTTCTTGGGTATAAAATTTATCTACTGAGCTCTTAAAGGTACCGTCTTCATTCACCTTACAGTACACCATGCCCTTCATACCGATGTCTGGGCGCTTCACCCAATCGGTCAATTTATCAATACGCTTACGCGTCCAAGAAGCAGCTCCAGGAACGGCAATGCCCAACACAGTCTCGACTTGATCAAAGACCATAAAACCAAGGTTTTGAGTGAGTGAATTTAGGTTTGCCAATTCCATCCCGAAACGAATGTCCGGTTTGTCATTTCCATAGCGCTCCATCGCCTCTGAATAGGTCATGCGCGGCACGTTGTCAATTTCAACACCCTTTACATCCTTCAACAGGTGAAGTAACAATCCCTCGAAAGTATTCAAGATATCTTCTTGCTCTACGAAGGCCATCTCACAGTCAATCTGAGTAAACTCTGGCTGGCGGTCTGCACGTAAA
>DMQR01000085.1:5421-5644 GCA_003455605.1 Cryomorphaceae bacterium
CGTAAATCTTCGTCACGGAAACAACGCGTAATCTGGTAGTACTTGTCGTAACCACTGACCATCAACAACTGCTTGAAGGTCTGTGGGCTTTGAGGTAATGCGTAGAACTTTCCTTCTTGCATACGCGAAGGTACCACGAAATCACGCGCACCCTCTGGCGTAGATTTGATCAAGAACGGGGTCTCAATATCCATAAAGCCTTGCTCGTCCAAATACTTACGTA
>DMQR01000085.1:5995-6175 GCA_003455605.1 Cryomorphaceae bacterium
TTCGATATTCATACGGTTACGCAGTGCTAAATTGCGCTGTAACGGACCGCGACGCAAATCCAGGTATCGGTACTTCATGCGAAGCTCTTCCCCACCATCACTTTCATCTTCTATGGTAAACGGAGGTGTGTTTGATGCGTTCAATACAACAAGCATGGTACTCTTAATCTCCACATCACC
>DMQR01000093.1 GCA_003455605.1 Cryomorphaceae bacterium
ATTATTACGCGTGCCGGTGAAGGTGCGAAATTCATATTCACTGGAGATGTGCGTCAAATAGACACTCCCTATCTCGATGAACAATCCAATGGCTTGAGCTACCTCGTGGATAAAGTCAAAGGGCACGAAATGTACGCACACATTACATTAGAAAAGGGCGAACGATCAGCCCTTGCAAATTTGGCAAACGATTTGCTATAAAACCAATAAACCAGAGCTACTATGGGCCGAACTATTCTATACACTGCAGTTTCACTAGACGGGTATATTGCTGATAACGAAGGAAAGATTGACTTTCTAGATCATCCACGCTTCGATTTACCAGATGAGGATTATGGTTACGAAACATTTATGGAGGGGATTGACACAATTGTAATGGGACATAAAACCTATACACAAATACTCCAGTTTGAAGGCGGATATCCATATAAGGGCAAGCATAGCATAGTCTTAAGTCGGGATACTGACATTCCGTTGGTCAATGAAAATATTGAAGTGTTTACTGAAGGCTCAGTAGCTCTTTTGAAAGAACTAAAAGAGCAAGGAAAGCGCATATGGATTGTTGGAGGTGGTGCCACTAATGCTAGATTTCACGAAGCAGATCTCATAGATGAGCTGATCCTTACCTATATCCCTACTATGCTGGGGAATGGCATTCCGCTATTCCGAGAAAATGATGCGAAATCAGAATGGAAAACCGAAGGTGTTCGATCTTATCCAAATGGACTAGTTCAGCTCCATTTAGTCAAAAGCTGATTTACCTTCTTCTTGAGGGCTTCAGTAGTACCAGAATTATTCAAGATTTCATGAGAAAGACTTATTCTCTGTTTATCTGAGAGCTGATTCTTAATTCGAGCCTGAACATCATCCCGAGTCCATTCTGGATTTCGGGCCAATACTCGCGAAATTCTTAACTCCTCTTCTGCATTAACTACAATCAGTATTTGACAACTCTTGTCATCAATCTCAACTGCAAGAGGGCTTTCTTTGAAAACCAAATGGCTTGTTTGACTATTACACCATTGCACGAAATCTTCATGCACATGCGGATGCACGATGGCTTCAAGCGATTGTTTAAGATCTGGATTATTGAAAATACGCTTCGCTAGTTCTGGACGGTTCAATTGTTTATTACCGGTGTATATGTTCGAGCCAAATAAGGCTATGAGTTGTTCTTGAATTTGATTATCACTCTCCATTAGTGCTTTGGCTCTAATATCGCTATAATACACTGGATATCCGCTTTGTTCTAAGTATCTACAAACAGTACTTTTCCCGGAACCTATGCCGCCGGTAATGCATATTACTTTACTCATGGCAGTACATATTTTGGTTCATAATTCAATACCTCGACCCCTGGTGATAGGGAACGAATATCTACTCTAAGTCTTTGATCTTCCATTTTCCACTCTACATCTACCAACGTCTCAGCGGTATTAATCAAAGTACCCATAGGGCCACTTAACCATAGGTCAATAGGATAATTCTGATTTTGATAACGCAGGTTCACCCTTTGTTCAACTTCCGTCCAAGCGTCTGCATTTGCTGATATAATTATCCAATTCACCTGAGAGGTTATATATCTAGGAAGCTTATCTAAGGACAGTTCTTTCTGATTTGAACCAGACCAAACAAAGGAAGGTGCTGTAATGGTCGGGTGGAAGTCCATCAATAAGGTCTTCGGACCAACACAAACTATACTATCTGGCTCTAATGTTGGCCGTTGTATCCAGCGATGATCTTCAGGAAGGGATATGTTTTCTGGAGATAGCATTGTAACGGGCAAAATTTTATTTATCAACGCACTCGATGGGAATAGTAATGAATCACCGGACCAATTAAAACTATACTCTCGACCGTATTCTTCTTGTAGGATGTTTTGGACATCTATATTTAGCAGATATGCGCTCATCTCGGAGGTTCTTAAAAAATCGTCGGCCTTGAAGAAAATCTGTCTATCATTAAACCTATTCATAAACACAGCATCTAATCCACTTGCTTCAACTATAACATTCAATTCTTGAGTACTATCCTCAAGCCATAAACCGTCCACGGTGCCTCCTAAAGCAATTACTTCAAGATTGATTTGACGAGTCACCTCAGTATTGGATATGCGCATGGCCAACCATACAGCAAAGGCAAAGCCTACGAAAAGCAATGCTTCTAATCCTTTATTTGATGTGATCTTCGACATAAAAAAACCGGCGTATGCCGGTTTCTAAGTTACAATGTTAGTTGTTGTATTGGGCACTGAGCTCTTTACTCACAGCATTTTTTTCAATTCTGAGTCGGGTGTTTTCACTCTCAATGATCAAATGCTTTTCTCCCACTTCCAAAATTTTAGCGTGAATGCCAGAAGTTGTAACGATACGAGCACCTTTCTTCACCTCTTGGCGAAACTTGTTTTCCTCCTTCTGCTTCTTCATTTGAGGTCGGAAGAAAAATAAATACATCACCACAAGGATAAGTACGAATGGTAGCAGGCTCATTGCCCCACCCGGTGAGGTTTGCTGTAAAAATAAAGTTATCATTATTGTTCTTTTGAAATTACGGTTGAAGTGATGTTCAACACTTTAGATTGAGGAACGGCGTTCGTGGTCAACGTCACACGCTTGTCTTGGCGACCAGCACGACCCTTTGAATTAAAACTTACCTTGATTTGGCCTTTCTGACCAGGTGCAATAGGTTGACGCGGCCAATCTGGTACCGTACAACCACAAGATCCTTGAGCGTTGGAGATGATTAATGGACCTTGTCCATTATTGGTAAAAGTGAAGGTATGTTCTACCACTTGACCTTCTTGAACTTCACCGAAATCATGGAACTCTTCCACAAACGAAATGGCAGGCAATTCGTCCATCATGGCTTCTGTTCCAGAGGCTACATCATCAGATGATTTTATTCGATCCGTTGCACTACGGCATGATGCTAGCGTGATTACGACTAAAGAGGCAATAAAAAATGTGCGTTTCATATACATGGTTGCAATTATTGAATCATTCCGCGGCCCACCTTGTTGATGAGACCATCTTCCTGCAAATTAGTGACGATTTTGTCAAGTATACCATTGATAAAGGAAGAACTTTTTGGAGTACTATATTCCTT
>DMQR01000102.1:0-201 GCA_003455605.1 Cryomorphaceae bacterium
GGGACTGAAATGCTCAATGCACAGCGTGAGTTCGTGTTCCATAAAGGGCCAGTCTTTGCCAATATCGTGCTGGCCGATGAGATCAACAGAACACCTCCTAAAACACAAGCCGCATTACTCGAAGCGATGCAAGAGCGCAAGGTTAGTACTGCGGGTAAAACAATGAACCTACCACATCCATTTTTTGTATTAGCTACCCAA
>DMQR01000102.1:522-3402 GCA_003455605.1 Cryomorphaceae bacterium
CCATTTTTTGTATTAGCTACCCAAAATCCTATTGAGCAGGAGGGAACCTACCCCTTGCCAGAAGCACAGCTTGACCGCTTTTTGTTTAATATTCGTATGGATTACCCATCAGCGTCAGAAGAGATTACCGTAGTTCAGGCTACGACGTCGAATGAAAAACCAGAGGTAATACCATGCATGAGCCCACAAGATATTATTGATCTGCAGTACGCCTTGCGTGCTACGCCTGTTGCCGACGATATTATAGCCTATGCGGTCTCGTTAGTGCGACAAACTCGCCCAGGACAACCAGACAGCCATACGGTAGCCAATGATTACTTCAGTTGGGGAGCAGGTCCTAGAGCTTCACAGAACTTGGTTATTGCGGCAAAAGCTATTGCAATGATGCGTGGTGAGGGCAGCCCTTCAATGGAACACATTCGCGAAGCTGCACCGGCGGTATTACGCCATAGAATTGCCATCAATTACAAAGCGAAAGGCGAGGGACTTGATGTCGATGCGTTAATTGGCCAAATCCTCAAGGCTGTTAATACGCGTTAAAATAAAGCTCGGTCTCGGTGAAGCCCGTACCTTAGTACTATGTTCAAAGTACTGCTTAATAAACTACTTCAACATTCTACCACAGCTATATTAACGACGGCTGTTTTGGGTGCCTTGTATCTTCAGTTGAGCTTATTGTCCGGGGAATTAGAACTGCAGCGTCAGCAGTACGAGACCAACGTGGGACAAATGGCGACAAACTTGAACGATCGTGTTCGTTTACACATTCGTCGTAAGAGCATGGGTTTGCGCAAAACTGCGTCCACAGGCGACAGTACCGTTACCATTTCCACACCCATGGGGACTACCACATTGCGCTGGTCCAGCGATCAAGTTCAAAACCTATATGGCCTGGGCGGAATAGACACGACCTTCTTGGGCGGAATTTTCGACAACTTCCAGAGTAACCTTCCTTGGGAAACACAGATGTCCTATGGAGAAATGGACAGTATTATACTGTCTGAACTACGCGCACAGGGAATCACGGTGAAGCCCATGTGGAGCGTGGTGGAGAACGGTTATCTGAGTACTTTGACGACGGAGGGATTTGATGCACAATTGGTTAAATTCAATTATGTCTTGGCGGAAAGCTTTTTTGGTCCCACACGCCAATTCCTTATGTACTTCCCGCGCGAGGGGTTCTTTTTGGCCAAACGCTTTTATCTAAGCTTACTTGCGGCCTTATTATTTGCGGCTGTGATTCTCATTGCATTCTTCGGAGTGCAACGTCAGGGCTTACGTCAGAAACGTTTGGCAACCGTAAAGAGCGACTTCATTAATAACATGAGCCACGAGTTTAAAACCCCGCTGGCTACTATCAACTTGGCCGTAGACTCGCTTATGAAGAACGGGGAGAAGATGAACAGCGAGCAAATGCGAAGTTATTTTGAGATTATCAAGGCAGAAAACAAGCGCATGAATGCACAGATGGAGAGCGTACTCCAAATGTCCATGATGGATAAGGAAGAACTCACTCTGAACAAGGAGTGGATGAAACTAGACCAACTAGTGGAGGAAGCCGTTGATCATTTCGGCTTGAACGTACAAGACCGCGGCGGGTGGATGGACCTTCATATGGAAGAAGGAAGCTTTGATTTTTTCGGCGACCACACCCAATTAAAAAGTGCTCTGACCAACCTCATCGACAATGCCATTAAATACAGCCCTTCGGCGCCACAGATCAGCGTAAAATTGAGCCTTAATAATGCACATTACCTCTTACACATCAAGGATAGAGGCGTAGGTATGGATGAGGAAACCCAGATGCAGGTCTTTGATCGATTCTTCCGCGCCACCAAAGGAAACATTCACGATGTGAAAGGGCACGGATTAGGCCTTTCCTTCGTTAAAGAGATTATAGAAAAACACCGAGGTCAGATTACATTGAAAAGTGTCCCTGGTGAAGGAAGCATATTTACCTTAGCATTACCAAGAAAATAGATATGGACAAGCAGCACATTTTACTGGTAGAAGATGATATCAACTTCGGCAAGTTATTGCGTGATACACTGACCTTTAACGACTACGAAGTCACCCTCGAGCGGGATGGTGTACAGGGTCTGCGCGCTTTCAAGCAAGGTACCTTTGACCTGTGTATTTTCGACATCATGATGCCCAAGAAAGACGGTCTGACTTTGGCCACAGAGGTAAAAGAAATCGACAACGGTCAACCGCTGATTTTCCTCACTGCTAAAGGGCAGAAGGAGGATATCATCGCCGGGTATTCTGCTGGAGCGGATGATTATTTGGTCAAGCCCTTTGATACTGATGTTTTGTTGTATAAAATTCAAGCTATTATCGGCCGCAAATCTGCAGAAATAGAGGAGGAACCGGATGAGTTGATCTTAGGTAAGTTCACGTTCTTCCCCAAGATTCGTCAACTAATACTCAATGGAGAAGTGGTTCGATTGAGTCCTAAGGAAAGTGATCTGTTGAAGATGATGATCGCCCACCGCAACCAATTATTACCTCGTTCGAAAGCGCTATTAAAAATTTGGAAAGAAGATAACTACTTCACGGGACGTTCCATGGACGTGTATGTGGCCAAGCTTCGAAAATACTTGCGTCCAGACGAGCGATTGCGTATTGAAAACGTGCACGGTGAAGGATTCCGACTGGTAGACGAAAGCTAGCGTTCGCGACGACCTGGGTTGGTGTGTTTGGCGAGTATTCGTTTGGATTCAACCGCTGCATATTTGGATTTTTTCGCCGCAGACAGCGTGTCGCTGGCATGTTTTCTTGCTTTGCTTAGATCGACGATGGGTTCGCCTGGATAATCACCCAGTCTAATGTTTTCCAAGGCTAATTGTAATGGTGGAATTTTCCATGGTTCATGGATAT
>DMQR01000147.1 GCA_003455605.1 Cryomorphaceae bacterium
CTTTGTTGGCTTATTGTTGGGATTTACTGAACAAAAGCCAAGGTGCTTATTCAGTTGCGCGGGAGTATTAAACTCGCGGCCACACCAAGCACAAGGCAGCTTTTGTTTTTTTGGTTGACTGGGTTGGTCTTCTACTGTTAGAGTAGTCTGCTCATCTTCCGTAGAGACAGATACGTCCACAGCTTCATCACCGAAAAGGTGCGCGAGCACCTTACCTAGTTTTCCATAAGTTTTCAGTTCGTTCCTTTCAATGTCTTCAATTGTAATTTTTATTTCCATAGGTTCACTTCCTATTCTAGTAAGGTTCAACCCCACGCGGGGTCGTACTTAACCTTCTTGTCAGATTTCTTTTTCTGCTCTTCACGCAACTGCTTCATCTTCAGCCTATCAGGATTTGCATCCGTGATAATCCCTTGATGGGCGATGGCTTTGACTCTGGGGTTGAAAACCTCAGAGGCCCGGTCAAGCGGAATTTCATTCCGTATCAGGTCCTTTGCCACGTTTTTGATTGCATTAAGCATAATCTCACTCACAAACTCATGAAGGTTGTCTCGCATCTCGGGAAGGATTTTCTTGGCCTCCTCAAAGGCTTCCTCATCTCTTACTCCTTCTGCGATTCGTAGTCGCCTCATCACGACGTTGCCAAGAGCATTACGCATCTCGGTGGTGTCGATAAAGTCAGACACTGGGTCGATTTCTCCAATCTCCATCTTGCGAAAGAACTCTTCGGGTTGTGTTCCCCACTTTTCGAGTTCTTTAATCGCCATCTGAAAAATAAGGTCCATCTCCTCAGCAACTGCCTTAGGCATTCGGTCTAGCTTACTTCGCTCAATGAGCGGAATAAAGCCGTCGTCTTCTCCATTCTTGATGTAGTGAGCAGTCAAGAAAACTTGACAGTACTCAGCCATTGTGAACAGGGTATCTGTTCTACTAGGCTTGTCTTTTTTATCTTCATCATCTCTGATAAACATAGTATTCTAGTTCGCACTTAAGCGATTAGACAAAGTTGCGAAGCTTCGAGGCCTTATCTCCGGCATCGCTGCCAGAGTCGGTATCTCGGTTGTTCGCACCTCGCATCATGCCGTTCTCAACGAACGTCCGCATGGTTTCGATTTCAGCTTTCTTGGTCTTGGAGGTCGGGATGACCTTACCAAATACGCCAAGAAGGTCCTCTTGGGTTAGAGGCCTATCTTCATTGAATGCAATATTCATCGCACCCTCGATAGCTTGCTCGATGTTTCGACCAGAGAAGTCTTTGGTGGCTTTCACAAGGTCAGCCATGACATACTCCTCACCCTGACCGCGAAGTCCGAGGTGAATCCGAAGAATCTCCTCTCGCTCTAGCGCAGAAGGTAGGTCGATAAAGAAGCGGCCCTCGAATCGGTCAACGAGCTCGGGGGCAAACTTTTCCATGTTGTTTGCAGTGAACACAAAGAAGACACCAGAGGTGTCCTCTTGCATAAACGACAAGAACTGTCCGAGGACAGCGTCGTGTGCGCCACCATCGTTCACACCATCTGACTTACCAAGAAGCTTCTCCGCCTCATCCACGAAAAGGATGATTGGAGCCGCAGCCTTAGCAGTACGCAGAAGCGTGCCGACTTTTGCTTCGGATTCACCGACCAGGGACCCCTTGAGGTCCTCGGCCGACACCGTGAGCAAGTTCATACTCCACTCATTGGCAATTGCTTTAGCGATAGCGGACTTACCACAGCCCGGTACACCAGCCATAAGCAACCCTCGTGGGTATGTGAGGAAACCATAATCAAAGGCTTCCTTGGTGAAACGCTTTCGTAGCAAGATGGCCCACTCCTTGAGAGGAGTAAGTCCACCAATGCGTTCAAAGCCGCTTTCAGGTCGAGCAATGTCGAAACCTGCCTGTTTTACCAGGTTTTGCTTCTCGTTCAAAATGAACGACATGTCGAACTTTCGGAGCATAACCAGGGACATCAGAATGACTTCCTCGATTTGCATACGAGTAAGCCCACCAGTGGCATCAGCCACGGCTTCGAGTTCTGATTCCTTAATGGTCAGCATCAATGGGAACTTTTCGGGTTGCGAGTGTTTAACCTCGTTAGCCCAGCTCGCAATGATATCCAATCGTTCGGATTTGTCTGGCATTTCTAGGGTCTGTCGGTACATGTGGGGGGTTAGCTCCACAGGCACATTTTCGTCAGTCCACTTGGGTTGTCCGACCATGATGATGTGTTTACCACCATGCTCGCTAATTTCCTCAAGCAATGCCAGTTGCTTGTCTATATGGTCATGATTGTTTGCAATGTAAGCATGCCAGTCACGAAGGACAAACAAGACTCGAGAGTCCTGTGTGTCAAAGTCCTTCATAAAGTCGATAGCAAACGGCACATTTGCACCAGGGAAGTCGTCGTCAGCGCTCCACTTAGCGTCGGGAACCGGCTTGACTTTGAAAGCCAAGCTGTCTGCCGACAAAGTGTTAACGCGCTCAGTCTGTCCTCCTTCCTTGGTGATAAAGGCGCCGTATTCTTCAAACCCAGAGCTTTCTCGCCAAACGAGAACTCGGGTAGGTCTACCGTCAGTGTTGCCATGTTTTACTGCGTATTCTACGGTCCATTGGATAATTGTATCCACTTCACCGGTTGTACTCCAAGCCGAAGCTGGCTTACATGCTCCTACGCAGGCATCAATCGTTGTCTTAAAATTTAGATTCATTTATTTAATCCTCCTTTCTGGTGGTGAGTCAAAGGTCGAGTGTGGGATTGCCGACCCTGCTAAACAGGGGTGTGGGGGCATCCTCACAACCAGTGCCTCTCAGTGCTTTTTGCATAGAGTATTTTGGTACTTAGTTTGGTTTTCTGAACCAACGCGCAATGGCATCCACGGGGTGACCCGCAGAGAGCGTACTTTTTACATCTAATCGCACAGAGTCCTTTTTTGGAGGACCGTGCTCCTTTAGATTGGTCATCTTACCGGTTCAGGTAGAGCACACATGTGTTCACACCGGAATACATTGTGTTCAAAAGTAATCTTAGCGTCACTCGTGTGATGTTGTCTACAGTGGCCATGTATGTACATGACCGTAGTCATTTTCTTAGAGTGATTTCCCGCACCGCTCATTGTCAGGTGGGCGCGCGAGCTCGCGATGTTCACTCCTGCATTGGAATATTTCATCGTCATTGTTTCCAAGAAGTACTTTGACTGGTTGATTTAGTCAACGGTGTTGGTGCGTGCTCCTCAGCCAACTTCAGGTTGGTATCCAAAAGAATGCACTAACTTATTTAGTAATCTTAGAGTAATTTTGACTTCTCATGTAAACTATTTTCTGTCCTCGTCTTCTGGCGCCAGCAGGAGTTTCTCCCAATTGT
>DMQR01000119.1 GCA_003455605.1 Cryomorphaceae bacterium
CAATTATTGATTGATGCACTGCAAAAAATCAATAAAGGCCCATCTTCTGTGGTGAGTGCCTCTGCTATTGGAATTTATGGAAGCGACTTCAACAACGAACTCACCGAAACCTCACCCGCAGCGGACGATTTTTTGGCAGCGGTAACAAAGATTTGGGAGAGCTATACACAGAAGTTTGAATCCAACAACTGCCGTAGTGTTCAACTGCGCATAGGTATTGTACTAGACCAAGGTGCCGGAGTATTGGGACAACTTGAACCCCTCGTAAAATGGGGCATTGCCTCTCCCCTTGGCTCTGGCAAACAGTGGACCAGTTGGATTCATGTGGAGGATTTAGCCCGCATGTTTCTGTTCGCAGCAACTCAAGCCATCCCCTCAGGCCCTTATAACGCAGTGGGGCCTGAACCTCTTACGAATAAAGTATTTACAAAGCAGCTGTGCCGAGCCTTACATCGACCCATGATATTTCCAGCGATACCCGGCTTTGCCCTAAAACTAATCTTTGGAGAAATGGCAACTCTAGCTTTGATGAGTCAAAAAGTGAGCCCCGCAAAAATTGCAGGTACTGGGTTCAGATTCCACTACACCACCGCAGTGCAAGCACTTGAGCAGATTTACGAAAACTAAAAACCCCCTACCAAAAGGCAGGGGGCCATTATTAATATAATCCCTTATATGGTAGCTTTCACTGTGATCGTCAACTCAATGCTGTGATCGATTAAATCATCTTTTAATGATTCAGCGATAGTCGCGTCATCGCGATCATGATACTTCGCCCCCCATAGTGTGCGGTCGATACTGAAAGTTGGGGCCATAAACTTCACGTCTTCCTCACTTACTACAACGTTTGCAGGGAAAGTAATACTGTTCGTAGTGCCACGAATAGTCAAGTTTCCAGTAACAGTACTGTATTTAGTAGTCGCACTTGGATCCACTACCTCTGCAATTTCGAATGCCGCTGTTGGGAAGCTGTCAACGAAGAAAAAATCTTGAGACCTCAAGTGACGTTCTAAATAGCCGCGTTTACGCTCATTTCCAATATCAGTACAAATGATTGAAGTCATATCCATAGTAATTGTACCGCCTACCAATTTACCTTCAGCTACTTCAAAAGTACCTTCTTGTATATTCACTGTACCGAGATGCTCATCTTGAACGTAAGTTTTGAAACCTCTCCAAGCGACAGTCGAACCTGAGTCCAAAGCTACAGTTTCACCTGCGTCATTTGCTGTTACTTTTTGTGCTTCACCGGTAGTTGCTTCAGCTGCTTTTTCCGAGTTACAGCTTGCAAAGAAAAGGCCTAGAGCAGCCATCAATACTAGTTTTTTCATTTTGTAATTGGTTATTAACATGTAAAACCCAGAACGCATTTAAATGTTTCAACATTTATTAATTTTTCAGAGTTGAATTTCCTAATAACCCCTACCTATAAATGCTTGCGACGCAATCGAAGCGCTAATACGCTCACGATCAAAGCAATACTACCCGCTAGTACATACGGATATGAAAAATGAAGCCCATAGGCTACTCCGCCGATGGCAGGACCCAGGACACGGGCGAGGGAACCAACACTCTGATTCGTACCTAAAATCTTACCCTGCATCCCCTCTGGTGCATAACTACTCAATAACGAGCTCACCGTTGGTGTCAATAGCGCATTACCCAAGGACAGGAAGGTCATACAGACCAATTCCAATCCAAAGTAATCTGTCGGTACATAAGGCATCCCGTAAAGCCCCAGGGCTACAAATAACGTTCCCAGAACCAACAAGTTCCGCTCTCCAAACCAAGTATTGAAATACCCTATCAATCCACCCTGAATAATCACTGCTAACAACCCTATGTAAGCAAATACATACCCTATATGCATCTCACTCAAACCAAAGTGTTCAGCCCACAACAAGGTGGCTGTTATCTGCATCATCGAGAAGCCCAATACATAAACAAAATTGATGGTAAACAAGGCATTGACCTCCGGGATATGACTGAACCTCACTAAATCCTTGAAAGGATTCGGGAAAAGATCACGCGTCGTAGATTTCTCCACCAACGATTCTTTCAAATACAACCAGGCCATTAGAAAATTCACACCTGCTAAAACAGCCGCGAAATACCCTACTCCAGATACGCCGTAATACTCGTTGATTACCCCACCAATGGATGGTCCAAAAATAAACCCTAAACCGAAGGCAGCACCAATAAAACCAAAGGCCTTCGTACGTTGATCTTGTGGAACAACATCACTGATGTAAGCCTGTGCCACACTCAAATTAGCGGCCCCAAAACCCTTCAATAATCTCGTCGCAAAGAGCAGCCATAGCACCGTGGCATTGGCAAAGAGCACGTAGGCAACCACCATAATTCCGATACTAATCAGCATGATAAGGCGACGACCGTACTTATCGCTCAATCCACCCCAGAAACTTGCAAAGATGAATTGCATGATACTAAAAGAAGTCCCCAACAATCCCACCATCGCATCCGTGGCCCCCAAAGTCTTAGCGTAGGTAGGCAGGATGGGAATAATCAACCCAAAACCCATGAGGTCGAGGAATATGGTCAAGAATAATACTGCTAAGGCTTTATTTTTCATCCGAGAGGCTTGCAGTTAGGGACTCTACTTTCAGCCCCTTTGAACTCAAGCGATACGAATGTAATTCTTTTGCCAACCAAACGGAATCGAACAACTCCAAAGCTTCCTCTTTGAACTGCCTAAAGTCCCGGTATCGAGCACTAA
>DMQR01000190.1 GCA_003455605.1 Cryomorphaceae bacterium
GCAATAGATTTTCCCAAAGAAGTTTTACCTACCCCGGGAGGGCCGGCCAAACAGAGGATGGGGCTCTTCATATCGCCTTTCAACTTCAGTACAGCGAGGTGTTCAAGGATGCGTTCTTTTACTTCTTCCAAACCGTAGTGATCGCGGTTTAGGACCTTCTCGGCTTTCTTTAAATCAATTGGCCCCGAATCCGAACCTGCGAAAGGAAGCTCGAGTATGAATTCCAGATAGTTGCGCTGGATGGCAAAATCCGGCATCTGCGGATTCAAGCGTTGCAGCTTGCGCAATTCCTTATTAAAATGCTCCTCGGAAGCCTTATCCCATTTCTTTGCCTTGGCCTTCTCGCGCATCTCTTCTACCTCGCTTTCCGAGCTATTACCGCCCAATTCTTCTTGGATTGTACGCATCTGCTGGTGTAAGAAGTATTCGCGCTGCTGCTGGTCAAATTCGTGCTTGACCTTGTCTTGAATTTCATTTTTAACCTCCAGCATCTTCAGCTCCAGGTTCAACCCTTCCAACACCTTTACTGCACGGTCTTTCAAAGATCCGAGTTCCAACACCTCCTGCTTCTTCGGCAACTTCATACTGCTGTTCGAGGCGATAAAATTCAATAGAAAGGTATTGCTACGGATGTTATCCAAGGCGGCTTGTGCTTCAGTAGGAATGTGCGGACTTTCTTGAATCAGCTTTGTTGCAATATCCTTAATGGAGTCCATTAGCATGGGGAATTCTACATCGTCGTCGCCTGGGACAAATTCCGGCAGGAACTCTACCTTGGCGATGTTGAACGGCTCGGTTTGTATCCATTCTAGGATGCGGAAACGCTTCTTTCCTTGGATGATGATCGTCGTATTGCCGTCTGGCATTTTAAAACTCTTGACGATTTGGGCCATAGTACCGATGGGATAAACCTCGCTCTGGCTAGGGTCCTCGGTTTCCATGTCCATCTGAGCCACCATACCGACAAATTTACCCTTGTCGCTGATGCTCTTGATCAGTCGTAAGCTTTTGTCGCGGCCGGCAGTAATAGGCGCTACTACCCCGGGGAAGATGACAGTGTTGCGCAAAGGCAGGATGGGGAGCAGCTCGGGTAATTGGTCATCCCCTATTTCCACTTCTTCATCCGAAGTCATCAATGGAATAAATTCCGTGTTTTCGTCAATAATATCGCTGAATGACAATCTGTCCATATCTCTGTTTCAAAAGGTCGTTAGAGGCCAATTTCCGCGACATGCTGTCACGATTGGCCAAAAAAAGCCTCTCCATGGGAGGGCCTTTTATATGGTTCAAAGGCTATGCCGAAATTATTGCTCGAAGAAACCCAAGCTCATTCCAAACTTGAAAGTGAAGCTTCCGTCCATACCGTTGCGGTACTGTGGGTTGTTTACCAACCAATCACTTTCGTAATTAAATCCTTCAATGTTCGAAGCACCGAACCCGTTGTAATAAATGCTCAAGTTATAGAAGCTCTTCAACGAGCGGCGAATGCGCCATCCGAAACCCAAGGCGTACGTGTATGTATGCCCTGTACCTGGATACAAAGCAATTCCGTCTGGGTATTGCGCGTTGGTATTCAAATGCGGTTGGTAGGTCAACGCTCCTGTACCCAAATGCACAAAAGGTGTGTGGTGGTTGCGAAGGTTGTATTTACCGAAGGGAATGAAATGGATGTTCGTGAACAGGTTTACATTTAATAGATCTGTATCTACTTGGTAATCGCGATCGGCGTTGCCGTGCAAGTTATCGTGGCTATATATACTTCCATAGTTCACATCCGCTCCCACGCTAAGAATGCTACTAAAATTGTACTTAAGCTGGGTCCCAAGGCCGAAACGCGCTTCCTGAGTCAAGGCGTTTAAGCTTCCGCCGTTCACATCACCTAAATAATTTTGGGTCATGCCATAGGCACCTAATTCCAAAAAAGCTGTCGAACGTTGCGCCATCAATCCTGTCGACAATCCCAGGGCAAAGACCGTTAAGGCCAAATATTTCGTGTACTTCATAATCAATCTGAATCCCTCAAAAATACCATTTTATTATCCTCATTCGAATGTAATTCGTATCCAAGTTGATTAAACGCTTCCAAACCGGAAATGGTATGCACGTCAGCCTCCAACATCCAGCGCACAAAGGCCCCACGGGCTTGTTTGCTGAAGGAGGAAACAGATTTTAATTGGCCATTTTTTCGCTGCTTGAAATCCACCGCAACCACTGGTTTTTCCACCGCTTTCCAATCAATAGCGTTGCTGTACTCCCCGCTGCAAGCATCCACCACAAAATCCACATTGCCCTCATTGATCCAATTCGTCAAAATTGGCTTCCACAGCCCGTATAAATTTTTGGCTTTACCTACGGCTAATTTCGACAACATCTCCAACCTGTAGGGCACTACTACTGCATCTGCGTGCACCGCACCGTACAAGGCGCTTAAGACTACCAAGCGCTGTTGAGCGCGCGCCAGCGCGCCATCACTTAAGGTCTCACTATCAAGGAACTTGAAGGCCTCGCCAGAGTAGGCATGAATACCAGCGACACCTGGGTTCGGGCGGAGATAATGTAATGGCTCTTTGGACCACATCGCATTGACCTTAGGCCATAATTTATCGCTGACTTTAAACAGGTCCCGCCTCGCTTTTTCGGACAATTTTTGAACTACTGCAACCACTTTTTCAGTTTCCACGGGGAACATCAGTGGGCGCAGAGCTGAATGCGGAAAGGCCGCTCCGGGACGCATGCCTTTGGAAGGTGAGAGGAGAATCAAGGGTTTGTTCATAGGATAAAAATACATCATACCCTACCTTTAAGCCTTAAGGCACGGCTTTTGTTTTAATGTAGTTGATAAAGAATTTGTATGAAAAAATTGGTCCCACTATTTGTTCTAGCATTTCTCCTCAGCGGTTGTCGCGGGGCGCAATACTATTATAATACAGGAAACGACAATGGCGAGACCTAAACCAGAATTAATACTAGAACACGTAGATAAGAAGACTTTTAAAAGTGAACAGATACTGAAAGCCGCGGCAATATATGCAGTATATTATGAAGGCAAGCCAATCAATCTACGTGTGAGCAATTATGCCGCAGATTATCCAGGACCAAAGTATAAAAAGGTCAGCTTCAGTAACAGTGGCCATGCATTTAATCTTGCAGAAAGATTGAACAAAAAATTCAGCACAAACACATTTACTGTCGTTAAATTAATCGATGGACAAACAATCCAGGAAACAGATATTACGTAAAAAAATTCTAGCTGATGCAGAGAAACAATATCCACTTGGTTACACTAATGATAAATTCAATCCTCTAACAATATTCTATGGTAAAAGTTTGCGACTGAAAAGTAATGGACTTATATTTCTAGAAAAGCGGTATAAAAGCTATGAATTTAAAGTAGAACAAGACTGGACTAAACGTGCAGGCACACTTATACAGTTGGATAGAGCAATGAATTGGCCTTACTATTTGACTAAAAAACACCTAATTTTATTTGAAGAAGAAGCATCTGTTTGGTTAAAAATGTACGGAGATGCTGATACATGGTTAAATATTTTTGTAAAATAATGCAAAAAAAGGTTGACCATTTAAGCAAGATGTCATACTATAATAGTGTAGGTAGAAAAAATAGGAGTTGAATATGCCAGCAACAATGATAGAAGATCGCAGAACAGTAAACACTGTACAGTTGAAGAAGCAGGTGTTACGTGCTTTTAAACTGAAACGACCACTGTTTGTATGGGGTGGACCAGGTATTGGTAAATCTAACCTTATTGAACAGATTGTCAATAGTGGCGATCTTGGTAAAGCATGTATGTTTGACATGCGATTAGGTTTAGTTGAGCCCACAGATATTCGTGGTGTTCCCTACTACAACAAAGAGTCAGGAAAGATGGATTGGGCTGATCCAGTTGATCTTCCTTCAGAAGAAGTTGCTAAACAGTATGATACAGTCGTACTGTTCTTAGATGAATTCAACCAGGCTGTACCAGCAGTACAGGCCGCAAGTTATCAGCTAGTTCTTAACAGACGTGTTGGACAGTACAAACTGCCTGACAATGTTGTTGTTATCGCGGCCGGTAACAGAGAAACAGACAAAGGTGTTTCTTACAGAATGCCTAAGCCGTTGGAGAATCGTTTTGGACACTTTGAATTGAAGTGTGAATTTCTTCCATGGTTGGATTGGGCAGTGAAGGTTGGTACAAAGAGACCAGCTCCTATTCATCCTGATGTGGTTGGTTATTTGACTGTACATAAAGCAGACTTGTACAAAATTGATCCTACTTCAAGTTCACGAGGCTTTGCTACTCCTAGAACTTGGGAGTTTGTGAGTGATAATCTTGATGGTATTGAAGACACTGACTTTTCAGATAATGACATCATTGATATGGTTAGTGCCTATGTTGGCGAAGGACTTGCTCTTAAGTTCAACACACACATGAAGATGAGTGCTAAAATGCCTAATCCAACTGATATTATATCAGGTAAGGTTACTGAAGTATCTTCAGATACTGATATTAGTGCAAAGTATTCTTTGTCAACTTCTATTGCATATGAGTTGAAAGAGCTTCTTGAAACTACTGAGAAGGAAGGCAAAGAAGAAACTTTCACCAAAGCAATGGACAATGTTCTTGCTTTTATGATGAAGAACTTTGAAACTGAATTGGTTCTTGCTAGTGGCAGGGTGATGTTGAACACATACAAGTTGCCTGTTCATCCTAAGAAGAACAAACATGCTCCTGAGTTTTTCAAGAGATATGGTAAACTCATCCTTGGAACTGATGATGAATAAAACCCAATTAAGGGAAAGAGTGGTCAGGCGTCTTTACGGAGATGCCTGGCGTGACAACTGGAAAACTATTCCAGAAGCATTAGAAATTGCATTATACAAAGATGAATGGAAAAAGAATGTCAAACCA
>DMQR01000004.1:0-14926 GCA_003455605.1 Cryomorphaceae bacterium
CCTAATAGCGTGGCTTCAGGCGTACCTTGTGGGCCGAGTGCATCGCTGTAGAGCGGGATACCTATGGTAACCTGGCCACCTTTTTGTGCTACAGCTTCTTGCAGGGCTTGAATACTTTTTGGGTTTACCGAGGTTTCGGCGAAGATGGTGGTGAGGTGGTGATCTAAGATAAATTGGGCAGAAGTGCTCATATCTTTGATACCGAACTCCGCAGCAGTACTAACGCCTTGAAGGCCGTGTACCTCTATGCCATAGGCACGACCGAAATAAGAAAACGCATCGTGTGCAGTGACCATGGCGCGCAAGGAATCTGGGATTTTGTTGGACGCACGAATCATCTCATCGTGGGCATAGGCTAGCTCGGAAAAGTAGTCCATGGTGTTTTGCTCAATAGTTTTGCGGTATTCGGGAAATTGGTCTATTAGAAATCCGGCGAGTTTACCCATGCAGCGATTCCAAAGCTGAAGGTCGAACCAAATGTGCGGGTCATAGATATTGGGGCCCACTGCAATGAGATCCTGTGGTTGAAGGGCGCTGCTCATCGCATACAAAGATTTTTCTGAGCCCAATTTTTCCAATATCCCTACCATCTTCCCTTCCAAATGCAATCCGTTGTACAGGATGATGCGGGCATTGCTGAGCTTGGCTACATCGCTCTCTACGGGTTTGTAGCTGTGTGGATCGATGTTGGAGTGCATCAGAGCCTCCACCTTCACCTCTTCTGGCAAAAGATGTTTTGCGGCATCGGCCATAATAGAGGTGGTGCACAAGACATCTACACTTTCTTGCGGCTGGCAGGAAATGGCCAGTGCTCCCCATATGATTAGTAAGGCTTTTCTCATGCAGATACGGCGTATATGTTGGCGCACATGCTGTGGCTGAGCCAAATGATTTGGCCCGAAGGGGCTTTTAGTTGTACGCTGGCATCAAATGGCGAGATGGCCTCGACGTCATAGGTGTTTCCTAGGTTGATATTCATAGCGTCCAATTGGTCAAAAAACTCAGAACCTGCATCCTCCACGCGCACCACTTTGATGGTGTGGCCCTTGGCAAACGCGTCGATAGAATCACCTACGACTGGTGGCATTTGTCCATTCCGCTGCGGAATGGGGTCGCCATGAGGGTCGTGCTTCGGGGCACCTAGAAAATCGGACAATCGCTCGACCAATTCTTCACTCTGTACATGCTCGAGTTGTTCGGCGATCGGGTGCACTTCGTCCCAACCAAAACCTAGAGTGTCCACCATGAAGGTTTCCCATAAACGGTGTCTGCGCAGGATAGATTTCGCCAATAAAACTCCCGCTTCAGTGAGTTGCACTCCTCTATAAGGCACCACCGTTACAAGATTCTTCTGGCTCAATCGTTTGACAGCTTGAGTCACAGAACTGCCTTTAGCACCGATGCGCTGTGCCAAATCCCCGTTGCTCACTGGGTTGCCTCCTCCTAAATAGTAGAGAGCCTTGATGTAATTCTCCTCGCTTTCCGTATGAGTTTTCACTGAGACTATCTTTTAGTTTAGGCAAAACTAAAAAAAAATTAATGCTAACTGCCAATAGCACCGTAATACCCTAAATAACGTACCTTAGCGACCGTGAAAAACCAGACATATTTCGTTTCGGATGTGCATTTAGGCGCCCCTGATGTGGTTCAGAGTCAAGCGCGTGAAAGACGCTTGGTGGGCTTCTTACGCAGCATCTCGGCCCAGTGCGAACGCCTCTTCATTGTCGGTGATTTATTCGATTATTGGTTCGAATATAAGCGCGTCATACCTCGTGGTCACACAAGGCTTCTCGGTCAGCTCGCGCATATGGTAGATGAGGGAATGGAATTGCATATTTTCGTGGGCAATCATGATTTGTGGTTGGGGGATTACCTCAGCGAAGAATTGGGCGCTACCATTCATCATCAGCCATTGCAATGGGATGTGCCTGGCACATCTTTACGCTATTATATTGCGCATGGTGATGGATTAGGGCCGGGCGACCGCAAGTACAAGGCGCTCAAAAAACTCTGCACCAGCCCACTGGCGATCTGGGCATATAAAAGGTTACACCCAAACTTCGGCGTAGGTTTTGCCGCGCGGATGTCGCGTGCCTCAAGAAATAGCCAAGGCCCGGAAGCCCATACCTTCAAGGGGGATAAAGAACGCCAATTAATTCACAGCCAAAACCTCCTCCAAAAAGAGTGGTTTGATGCCTTTATTTATGGGCACCGCCACCATCAGAAAGAATTGGTCCTTCAAACCCAAGAAGGAAAAGATGGGACCAAAATTGAAAGCAAATATGTCGTATTAGGCGATTGGATCACCTTGAATACCTACGCCAAATGGGACGGCACACAGTTAACTTTGAACACATATATCCCCTCATGAAAAGAGTACTTCTAATTATTGCCTTCCTCGGGACGCTAGCTGCTGAAGCCCAAGAGTTTAAAGGACATTACGGTGTCGGTCTCGCTATTGGCGAACCTAGTGGTTTCAGTATCAAAAAGTTCATCAATAACGGCGAGGCATTTCAGTATACCTTGGGCTACAGCACCGTCAAAGATCAGGAAGGCGTCAATATTGGGGCAGATTTCTTACTACACAACTATGATTTCATCACTGCCGAAAAAGGCAAGATTCCTTTTTACTACGGGGCAGGTATTCATTTAAGAAGTTACAACGATATGGGCAACCAAGTCTACGCGCGCGTACCCCTTGGTTTAGCGTACGAGGTGTCGGATTTACCCCTAGATATCTTCTTCGAATTTGCACCAGGTATTGCGGTGATTCCACAACCTTCTTTGGTCACAAATTTTGCCCTCGGGGGCCGATTTTATTTTGACTTTAACAAAGCCCGACGTGCCGCAGAAAAGCGCATCTAAGGTTTGATCTTGGCTATAAATTATTTCGCAGCCGTGAAGTTCTTAGCTACCACTTCCCAATTAACCACGTTCCAAAATGCCGAGATGTAATCTGGACGACGGTTTTGATAGTTCAAATAGTACGCGTGCTCCCAAACGTCCAATCCCATAATTGGATATCCCCCGCAGCCTACGCCTGGCATTAGAGGGTTATCTTGATTCGCTGAGGAGCAGATCTCTAGGGTGCCGTTGTTCACACATAACCACGCCCAACCTGATCCGAAACGGGTGGCTGCTGCCTTGGCAAATTTCTCTTTCATAGCATCCAGCGATCCAAAAGAGGCATCAATTGCTAAGGCCAATTCTCCTGTCGGTGCGCCACCGCCATTAGGACCCATCACTTCCCAGAACATGCAGTGGTTAAGGTACCCACCGCCGTTGTTACGAACTGCAGGCACATCCGAATACTCAGTGCAAAGAGCTTCGATGCTCTTGCCTTCCATCTTCGTACCGGCGATGGCTGCGTTCAAGTTGTTGGTATATCCTTGGTGGTGCTTAGAGTGATGAATCTCCATGGTACGCGCGTCAATGTGCGGCTCCAATGCATCGTATGCATAGCTCAATTTTGGTAATTCAAAAGCCATATGTGTTGAGGTTATGTTGATATTGAAGTATAAAGGTAAGGCAAAATTGGTCCAAAGGTTTTAACTTCCCTTTATTCCCGCATTACCGAAATCTATGAGCACTCAAAAGACTTCCAACCCCTTAGCCGCCGGCTCGGACTTCATTGTCCTCAACGCATCCGCGGGTTCGGGCAAGACCTATTCTTTGGTGCAACACATCTTACTCAACGCCCTTCGCCCGACACAACTTCACGAGGCCTACCAAAAAATCCTAGCCATCACCTTCACCAACAATGCGGCGGACGAGATGAAGGCGAGGCTATTGGATGAATTACTTGAGTTCACCGCCCTAGAAAACCCTTCAGAAAGTGACTTTTTCAAACCTATTTGGGAAGAACTGAAAATCCGTCCAGCCGAATTGCAGCAGCGCGCCAAGCATGCGTCGAATCACATGCTGCACAACTATAGTACACTGCAGGTAGGGACCATTGATCAGTTTACCCATCGCCTGGTGCGCACCTTTACGCGCGACCTACAGCTTACGGATAATTTTGAAATCCGGTTGGATTTGGAGGCGATGGTAGGCGAAGCGCTTGACTTGCTCTACAGCACCCTAGGCGATCAACCGGAGCTGCGCGATTCCTTGGTCGATTTGATTCAGGAGCGCATGAACAGGGACAAGAGCCACAACCCGGACCGCACACTTCGGAAGGAAGGGCTGAAAAGCTTTGACGAGACCACCTTACAAGAGGTAAAAAACCTGCCCACGCCCGAGCGCATGCTCGAGATCTCAAAGAATTTGGACGAGGAGATAGGGTGCATTGTGCAGGAAGGAAGGAATTGGTCCCAAAAATGTGTCGAATTCCTGCGAAGCAACAGCCTTGACCTCACGGATTTCACCTATAAAGACCAAATTCAAAAGCACTTTCTCACCTTCTGGCACAACCTGCGTCGCAACGATCTTGAAGCCGGTAAACAGGCGCTTAACTCGAGACTCATAAAAGGGCCCATCGATGAGTGGGCTGCCTTGCGCGATGCCATGGGAGAATGGCAGGCGAAGCACCAACGCAAGTTGTTAATGCTGAAACAGGCGACGGCGAAGCTACAGCAATTGGCCGCCACGCGCGCCCTGCTCGACCAGCTCTCAGCTCTTCAAGAAGCACAGAACACAATGCCGCTCGGCGCCTTCAACAAACTCATTTCCGACGAGCTGCAAAAGGAACCTACGGCCTTTATCTATGCTAGATTAGGCGAGCGGTTCTGGCATTTTTACATCGACGAATTCCAGGACACCTCTAACATGCAGTTCAACAACCTCCATCCGCTGATTGAACATACCCTGACCAAAGACGAGCGTAAAAACAGCGCGCTTATTGTGGGGGACGCCAAACAGAGTATTTACCGTTGGCGCGGCGGTCGCGCCGAGCAGTTCATGTCTCTCGTGAACGGCACCAACCCGCTCAACAGATTCAACACCGACCCCGCCGCGCCAGAAATGTACAGCCGTGAAACGGTGCAGCTCGACCGTAACTTTAGGACCTATCCTACCATCGTAGAATTCAATAATGCCTTCTTCCCAAAACTGTCGAATTCACTGACCCAAGAGGCACACCAGCGCGTATATGCCGAGGACCAAGTAAGCCAAAAGTCGCAGGTCGGTGAAGTCGGTGAAGGAGAGGTGCGCATAGACTTCCTGCACCTACCGCAAGGAGAAAAACACAGCACGGCCAAGCACGCCGAAAACGTCTTTGAACACACACTATCTCGAATCAATGAACTTCGGGAGCGCGGACATTCGCTCAGCGATATCGCCCTTCTCGTTCGCAGTAATAAGAACGCGAAGTTCTTGGCCAATTTTCTCGTGCAGCACGACATTCCCGTCCTCTCTACTGATAGTCTTATAGCCGGCGCCTCATTCGAAAGTAAGCTCCTACTAGCGGCCGCTAAATTGCACCTGAATGCAGGGGATAGAGAATCTCTTTTTGATTTGGCTTTCGCCCTTACGAAATTAGACAAAGGGCCCGCCAATATCGAAGCCTTCACCTTCCAGAAGAATTGTGTCGATGGTGGATTAGCCTATCTGCAGGAGGTGTTCCCTGGGGCTAAGAAAATCAAGTTTGCGCAACAGAGTCTGTATCAATTTGGCACCCAAGTATTCCAAACTTTCGGGCTCCTAAGCAGTTCCAATGCCATGGTCGACGCCTCACTCGATCTGTTGTTCCAGTTTCAAAGTATGGGGGGCGCCTTGTCGGATTTGCCCTCTTGGTGGAGTGTCGAAAGCAACAAGCGCAACGTGAGCACCGCAGAGGATTTAGCCGCGGTAAAGATTATGACCATACACAAAAGCAAGGGACTCGAGTTTGAGCACGTTATTGTGCCTTTTGGTATTGATGATAAGAACCGTGATGCCGAATATTGGATTCCATTCGACTTGCACGATGAGCTTCAACGCATCCCTGTTACCAAAACCGAGAAAACCGAGAAGCTTTTCCCCGAGGAGCAGCTCAGCGCCATCAAGAACGAGGAGAACTTCCTTTGGATCAACCTTATTTATGTGACCCTCACCCGAACCGTCTGTGGGCTGCACATCTTCGTCGATGGTGAGAAGCCCGATGCTTTTGGAAAAGCATTAAGGGAGCATTTCGAATTGGGCGAGGAGCAACGTACTGTATCTTTAGGCAAGCCGGTGCCGCCAGAGGAAAATAAAGCTGCCGAAAAGCCGGCAGTTCCGAAGTTTAATAGCGATGGTAGTCAGGCACGAATGAGCCAACTTATGCTGGCCGATACCGCCCCGGAACATTGGTTCGAAGGCAAGGCCGATCCACGGCAATGGGGGTCTGCACTGCACCGAGTCCTGCAGCACTCGAGTGCGCAACAGGGTAGGGCGCTGGAACGATTATATCGAAGTGGTAAGTTCTCGAAATCACTGCACGAAGAGGCCGAATCTGTGTTGCGGAGTATTGAGGATAGAAAAGAATTGGGCCCAATTCAAAAAAACTCCACCATCGTTTATGTCGAACGAACCCTTGCCAATAAAGCCAAAGTTCTTCGTCCAGACCTAATCATGTCCACCGAATCAGAGGTGCGCATTGTGGATTATAAAACCGGACAGGAAAAGCCTGCGCACCAGAAACAAGTGGATGAATATTCCCAAGCACTTGGCAATATTTTTGAACAAATAGAGAAATCTATCATTTATGTTTAATATGAAAGTGTCAAAATTTACATCCCCGATTTGGGGAATAATTATCCTAACATCGGTGGGCTTAAGCAACTGCAGCTACAATAATATTGAGGATCGAGGCGGTAACACTAATGTTTGCGATACCTCAGCGGTGACCTTTAGTGAAGATATCCAAATGCTCATTAGTCAGAACTGTGGAGGATGTCACAACAATGCTTCGGCTAGTGGAGGCTTGAATCTTAAGGGACATCAAAATATTTCTGCTTCCGCATTATCCGGAGACATGATGGACCGGATAACACGCAGCGCTGGAGACCCACTACTCATGCCGCCAGGACAAGTCCTGTCGGATTGTAATAAAAGTAAATTACGCACATGGATCAATGAAGGTGCACCTAATAATTAATGCCATGAAAAAAATTCTTTTACTTGCCTTTTTCATCATTACACAGCAGGGTATTGCACAACAATATTTGACTCGTGAAGCCACCTTGAGCTTTGATGCAGGTTCTCCGCTTGAAGATATTTATGCGATTTCAGAAAGCGTTTCGGCGGTATACGATGCTACCAGCCGAATGCTGGGAGTCCAAGTATTGATGACCTCGTTCCAATTCAAACGTGCCCTCATGCAAGAACACTTCAACGAGAACTACGTGGAAAGTGAAAAGTTCCCTAAAGCGCAGTTCACAGGCACCTACGAAGGTGGACAGGCTATAGGTCAGCTAACTATCCACGGACAAACCAAGGATATTGTCGCACCGTGCGAACTTCTTGAGACCGATGGAGAGCTCCTTTTACGAACAAAATTTCCTGTGACCATCGAAGATTTTGGGGTGAATATTCCGGGTGCTGTATCTGATAAAATTGCCAAAGAAGCCAAGGTCACCGTACGTGCCACTTTGAAAAAGCGTTAGGATGAAGTGGGGAACTATTATTTTAGGAACACTGCTCAGTATAACTGCACTTGGGCAAGAGGATGATTTATTTGCACTCATGGAAATTCCTGAGAGTACGCAAATCACCTATGCCACCTTTAAAGGCACCAAAATTATCAACGCTCAATCAAATGAAACACCCGGCGAAGGCGTGCTTCAATACATCATTTCGCACCGTTTTGGCAGCTTCTCCAACGATTACTTCTACAATTTCCTAGGGCTAGACATTGCTCAGATACGTATGCAACTTGATTATGGGATCACGGATCGACTCAATGTGGGAATAGGCCGTTCCTCTTACCTTAAGGTTATCGATGGTTTTGTGAAGTACAAACTATTACGTCAAAAAAGTGGTGCAGAACCTTTCCCTTTTAGCCTCACCTTATACTCCAGCACATTTTACCGCGGCGCTCGATTTAGCGACGGGATTGACCACTATTTGAGCGATCGTCTCTCCTACCACAATCAAGCTATTTTCGCCCACAAGTTCGGCGAAAAGCTCAGTCTTTTAGTGGCTCCTAGCGCTGTCCACTGGAATTTAGTCCCCGGTGCTTCAGACCCCAATACGACCTTTCATTTACAAATGGGTGGTCGCTACAAACTCACCAATAGGTTAGCGCTCACGGGTGAAATATGCCCGGGTTCTAACCTAGAATATAGCGACGGATCTAGATTCTACAGGCCTTTCGCTATAGGCGTCGACTTAGAAACTGGCGGACATGTTTTCCAATTCCATCTCAGTAATACAAATGCCATGAGTGACCCTTTATGGATGGCTCAAAATCCTTATAACCCTTGGGATGGATCTATATTCTTAGGATTTAATATCTCCAGAGTATTTACAGTAAAGGACTGAGGTTGAAATATAAAAAAGCCCCATCCGTAGACAGGGCTTAACCAAACCAATAAACCTAAGCTTTTCTTAAGTTACTCCAAAAGTAAGCTTTTCCTCAAAAAATTCAATGGAAGCCGCCCCCTAATTTTACTTTGAATCAACAATTGTTTCATCCGAAACGTAGCGATAACTCATAACAGATATTGTTTCTAAAGCTGGTCCAAAAGGTAGAACAGGGCTGCAATACTAGCCGATCCCATCTCCAAACTACGGGGGTGAATGGCATCAATTCGGTCGCGTGCGCTATGGTGAAAATCAAAATATCGCTGACTGTCCGGACGGAAGCCTAAGAAGAAATCATCATGGCCCCGCAGCGGCGATAAATCGGCCCCTCCGCCCCCTTTAGCAAATTCATGCAACCCGTAAGGCACGAAATACGGCTTCATGGCCTGAACCTGAGCAACGCGATCATCGTCTGCGCCTACACCAAAACCTCGAGGCACACCGGCCCCGGCATCGCTTTCTAGTGCCACCCAATGGTGCACGTTATTCATTCGTGCCCAATTCGCATATTCCTTCGCGCCGTCCAAACCGAACTCTTCGTTCGCCCACAACACCACGCGAATGGTTCTGTGATGCTCATATCCGACTTCCTTCAATAGATTCGGAACCTGCATGGCATGGGCACATCCCGCACCATCGTCTTGCGCGCCTTGACCTAAATCCCAGGAGTCAATGTGACCGCCGACCAACATAATCTCATCAGCCTTGTCCGTACCCTTAAAATCTACAATGACATTATAATTCGTCGCCTTCCCCTGAATACCACAGTCCAAGAACAACTCTAATTCTACCTTTTGACCCTTACCTAAAAGATGGTCCAACATATCTGCCGCCTGCCAAGAAATCGCCGCCGAAGGAATCTTCACCTCACTGTCTCCATAGCTCATCGCACCTGTATGCGGCAAATCATCTCGTAACAGTGTAACCGAACGAAGAACCGTAGCTATCGCCCCATATTTACCGGCCTCCATGGCACCCGCCCAGCGGTACTTTACTGCACCGCCATAGGCATTAAACGTGCTGATCAAGCTGTGGTCCATGTAAGTATTGTAGAAGACAATCTTACCTTCCACTCCCTCGCGTCCTAAAGATTCTAATTCCTCAAAGGATCCAACCTCAACCACTTCAGCGCGTACGCCTTCTTTAGGGGTAGGCACCGATCCGCCCAGCGCCGTAGTCGGCAACGCTATCGGCTCTCCACCGGCATAGGCCTGAGACCATTCGTCACCGCGGTGCCACTTGGGCACCTCTACCGGTTGCAACCAAGCTGTATCTGCGCCTGCTTCCAGCATCGCAGCCTTTGCCCAGCGCGCCGCCTCATTGGCCGCTTCAGAACCGCTAGGGCGTGGGCCTATCTCTTCGCACATGTACTTCAGCCACTCATACCCCTGCTGGCCGCCGAGCGCCTCCGTGTAAATAGATTTAATCAACGCCGCTTTGTCCGCGTCCACCTGCGCCTGTACGCCAAATCCCGCCACCAACAAGACCGCTCTTACTAACTTTTTCATCGTCTATTTCGTCTTCTGGCACTGGTTTTCGCCGAAACGGCAGGTGAAAACTTGACCAGTTTTAAGTTGAACTCTTTTTCTAAAACAGGGAGATGAGGGTCCAATTCCGCCCTCGAACTCACCTTCGCAATTTTTACTTTTTCCCTGTGGGTCCCATTGACCAAATACAGCATGCATTCCTGGCTTTCCTGATACCGCATCGTTCCTCCATAGCTGGTTTGACGGACCGATTGTTGCTCGTCTAACGCCACTACCGCAGCATTAGGCTGAATGTCCTCCCAGCTCCCCATGGGGATCCCGTAGACCGAGTAATACCGGAACATCTTCTGGTCCTCACTGCGCAACACCGTTCCCCGGCTCGCCGTAATACCCCAAAAACCAAATAGGGCAAAAACCAACAATGCCGGATGCCACCCGTTCACCACCAAAATCACCAAGGCTACCGCAACTATGACCCAAAACCTAAACGGCATGGGAAAGACTTTCTCCTTAGGTAACTCCAGCTTCATCTCTTGTTTTCTCCTAATATACTCCTGCCGAAGCCTGCATCAGTAAACCACAGATGTACGCGCCGTACGTTCCCAAGGCGTACCCCAATACGGCCAATAGCACGCCTACTGGTGCGAGCGCCGGATGGAACGCTGCCGCCACCACGGGCGCACTCGCGGCGCCCCCAATATTCGCTTTCGAGCCCACCGCTAAGAAGAAATACGGCGCTCGTATAATTTTCGCGACCAAGAACATCAGCCCTACGTGAATGATCATCCACACCAACCCCACACCAAAAAGCCCCGGATTGTGGAAGATCTCCATCACGTTCATGCTCATTCCAATGGTCGCCACCAAAATGTAAATAAAAACACTCCCCACTTTCGAGGCTCCCGCCCCTTCAAGATTTCGGGCCCTTGTAAAGCTCAGTGCTATACCAATAGTCGTCGCAATCACGACCAACCAAAAGAATCCGGAGGTCAAACTAAACTTGGACAATACCGGATAATTCTCAGCGATATATGGCGCAATACCATCGCTCATCCAGTGCGCCAATCCGGTTGCGCCAAAGGCCAAAGCCAAAATAAAAATTAAATCGTTGAATGAGGTCACCTTCGCAATACTCGCAGTGTAGGCCTCCATTTTATTCTGCAATGAATCCACTGCTGTGGCATCTGCTTTAAACGCTCGGTCAATATTCTTGCGTTTGGCCACACCGATTAATAAAAACGCCATCCAAAGCTCGGCCACCAATACGTCCACCGTCACCATGGCGCTGAAGATATCTTCACTCACTTCGAAGACCTCCTTCATCGCGGCCTGATTAGCGCCACCGCCAATCCAAGATCCCGCCACAGTCGTCATCCCCCGCCAAATCTGCTCAGGATTCGCACCCACAACATCGGGCGCGACAACGCTAAAAAATAAGATGCTCAGCGGTCCACCAATGATGACGCCAACAGTCCCGGTAAAGAACATGATCAACGCCTTGGGCCCTAATTTCACTACCTCATTAAAATCAATGCTCAATGTGAGTAGAATAAGTGCTGCCGGCAGCAAGTATCGACTCGCCATAAAATACAAGCGGCTCTCACTCGGGTCGATGATTTGAAATGTGGTCAACAGTGACGGCAAAAAGTAACACAGCAGCAGCGCAGGAATAACGCTATAGAATTTTTTAAGCGCCGGCTTTTCGCTCTGTGAGGTATAGAAAATGACCCCGAGCATGGCCGCTAGAATACCAAAAAGTGTCGCGTCGTTGCTGATGAGTGAGTGTGATTCGTGCATAGTTATCGTTCCAATTGTGAGATGGCTTCCGCTAAGATAACCTTGTCGAAGGTATGGCCGCCTTCATAACGGTCCCAATCCAACTCCAAACCAAATTCTTCGCGGTAATGTGTAGATATTTGTGCTTGTTTTTCTACTCCGATAAAGGCATCGTCCGAGCCAAACCACCCTTTAAAACGTATAGATTTTAGCGCCTCCACGCTCTGTGGCTCCAAGTCCGGCGGCCAAGATCCGGCCCACGCCAAGAAACTGAAAGGTGTATAATTTCCATTCCCGAGATAACGCATTCCAGTGGCCACCCCTTGGGAAAAGCCAACAAAATGTAGTCGTGCATATGGCGCCGTCGCCGTTGCCCAACGAAGCACCTCGTCGAGGTAGGCCCGCTGGTTTTGGATGTCTACAAGCCTATCCTCTTTAGTCATCCAAGAGGCCCCGACACGTCCGTGCACACCTTCAAGGTAAAACTTGTGCGGCCCTTGTGGAAAAACAAAGGCCCGATGCGCATTGGCTAGGTCGCGAAAATGGTACGAGAAGAATTGGACCAATTGGCCATACCCGTGCAACCCAAACCAGAGCTCTTTCGTCTCGGCGGTGAGCACGCCTACTATATCCACGCGTTGCTGTTGAGGAACCTCCAGCCAATGGGTGTTCATTATGCGCCTGGGAAATTTGGTTTACGCTTTTCGATAAAAGCCTTTGTGCCCTCCTTGAAGTCCGCGGTCTCAAAACAATCGCCAAAGGCTTGTACTTCGACATCATAACCTACCGAACCTTCGAGCAATCCAGCGTTCACCGCTTCAATAGCGAAGCCCATCGCCACAATACTGTTCTTCATGAACGATCGCGCCATCTCCTCTGCCGCCCCAAGCAACTCCTCTTGGGGAACCACACGATTAACCAGACCATATTCCAAAGCAGTAGCGGCATCAATCATCTTCGCACTAAAAATCATCTCCAGCGCCCTCCCTTTGCCTATGAGCTGTGGAAGGCGTTGCGTACCTCCATAACCCGGAATAACACCAAGAGAGGTCTCCGGAAGGCCCATACGGGCATTGTCCGAGGCAATACGGACATGTGCAGACATGGCCAGCTCTAAACCGCCGCCCAAAGCAAACCCGTTCACCGCTGCGATGACTGGCTTTGGAAACTCTTCGATGAGGTTAAATACCGTCATATGACCTTCTTTGGCTAATTCCGCGCCTTCGGCGCCATTAAAATGAGCAAACTCCTTGATATCAGCGCCGGCCACAAAAGCTTTCTCGCCAGATCCCGTGAGGATCACCACCTTAGTTTCAAAATCGTCTCTCATGCCCTCAAAGGCCGCGCTAATTTCTCCGAGGGTTTGTTTATTTAACGCATTGAGCTGGTTCGGTCTGTTGATGGTAAGAAGAGCAATGCCCTCGTTTTTGGTCAGTGTAATGCACTCCATATTATTTCTGTTTAGGGTTCAATAGTGGTAATACGATGATGAAGGTTGTTCCTTTCTCTGAAGTATCAAATCCAATGGCTCCGCCAAAGCTGTTAACCAAATTCTTGACCAAGGCCAACCCTAGTCCCATGCCCGATGATTTGGTGGTGAAATTCGGCTCGAATACCTTGTGCTGCGTCTCTTGGGGAATACCCCCGCCATTATCTTGCACGCTAATCATGGCTTTGTCTTTTGCCTTCGCGGCTGTGATCAAGATGTCCGCTTCACGGCCGTCTGGAATGCTCTGAACGGCATTCTTAATCAAATTATGTATGACTCGAGTCCATTGTTCTTTATCCACCCTTGCATGAAGAGGGCCTGTAGAAACAAACCGTATACCTTGATCTAAATATAGAGAGGCAGCCCTATTGGTAAGGTAGCTCACATCTTCGGCGTCTAGGCTGACATCCGGCATTTGTGCAAATCGCGAGAATGCCTCCGCTATATGGCTTAAGCTTTCTATTTCTTCCAGTAGGTTTGTCGTCATGCTGTGGAGTTCCTTCAAATCCTTTTCTCGCTGCATCATTTGCAGGGTGAGTTTCATTGGGGTGAGTGGATTTTTAATTTCATGCGCGACTTGCTGCGCCATCTCTTTCCAAGCGCTCTCACGCTCACTTTGGGCTAATTCCACCGCGGTTTTCTCCAGCTTCTCCACCATGATATTGTACTCCGAGATTAACTCTCCGATTTCATCTTTAAAGCGCCATTCGAGCTTTTCATTGCTCTTGTTTAATCTAAACTCCTTCAAGCGTTCACTTACAGCGCGCATGTTCTTACTGATATAATTGGACAAGAAAAGAGCCATGACAATACCTAAAACGAATAGCGCTACATAGATGAAGGCCAGTCTACGCAAAAAGTTATAATCTTCATCGGGGATGTCATTAGCACTGACCTCGTACGGCACACGCACAATAAATTCAAGCAATCCCGCATCATTGCGTAGCGCTCTGGTACCTATAAGATACGGTGGTTGTTCGGTGATTTTTAATGGCACTTCTTCACCTGGAGCAGCAGCCTCATCAATATATACCGTTGGTGGAAAAACCTTAGGATCATTGGTGTACATCAAACTACCCGCAAGAAGCTTTCCTTCTTTGGAATAGACCCCTATATCTAGTTGGTGCACAGAACTGACCTCAGAAACTTTTTCTGCTAGTAATTTTCTCCATTCTGCCTCACTATACCCTTGCCTCTGATAAGCCTCGGTGATGTAGTCGAGGTGATTGACCATAGCATTTTCCTTACGAGTCAATCGGTCGAAATGGTACTGCTTATTTTCTGAACGGAAGTGGTACAAACTAAAGGTCCCGGTCAGTACAAAGGCTACCAGGATAATCAGAAGCATGAATAAAAATGTTCGGACTCGAAGGGTCAAAAAAGTCATGTTCCTAAGTTAGAACATAGACGCGGTATGACCCATCGCCATTCAGCTATTATTTATCTAAGCTGAACTTCTCTTTTATTGGTTTGGTCGGAATAATTACTTTGCCTCCTAGCTTTTCGCTAGATATTTCTCCCGATTTTAATAGTCTCTAAGCCGTTGCGCGAGAGACACTGAATAATTGTATTAGTTCGGCTACACTAATAAATTGCTTCTCCAATAACTTGGATTGCGCCATAATAGTAAGGTGGTTTGTTCATTACAAAATGATAAAGAGGAATCCAAAGCAAGATTCGCAAGACATTA
>DMQR01000004.1:15313-16732 GCA_003455605.1 Cryomorphaceae bacterium
ACAGTTTGCTACAGTTGATTAACCCGCTAAGGCATCTGCACCACCCACAATCTCGAGGATTTCGTTTGTAATAGTAGCCTGACGTGCCTTATTGTATTCTAACTTAAGATCGCCTTGCAAGGCCTTAGCATTATCCGTTGCCTTATGCATGGCAGTCATGCGCGCACCGTGTTCGGACGCATTGGCGTCTAATAAAGCCGCAAACAATTGGGTTTTCAAAGAGGTCGGAATCAAATCCTTCAAAATTTCAGCCTTGCCCGGCTCGTAGAGATATTCTGTCGTATCCGCAGGACCTACAGATTCGTCCATTGCGATTGGAAGGAATTGTTCCGCTGTTGGTTCTTGTACCGCTGCGTTCTTGAATGAATTATATAGAATAACCACCTTGTCGAACTCTCCGGCCAAGAAGCCATCCATTAATTGCAGGGCTTGTTCTTTTGCACCCTCAAAGGTTATGTCGTCCCAAAGCTCTGTATTACGAGTGCTTAAGCGTGCATCGTGTTTGAACGCTTCGCCGCCTTTCTTTCCGATAGTAGAGAGGGTATAATCCGCTGGATTAGCCTCCATATAACTCTTCGTCTTTTTTACGATGCTTGAATTAAAGCCTCCGCATAGTCCACGATTCGAAGTAATAATCACTAAACGAACCTTATTGCCTTCACGAACCTGCCCGTAGGCATTTTCGCTTGCGTCCAAAGTACCTGAAGCCTTCTGAAGGATTTCAGTCAACTTAGAGGCATAAGGTCTCATCTGAACAATAGCGTCTTGAGCCTTTTTAAGCTTCGCTGCACTTACCATTTTCATGGCAGAAGTAATCTTCATCGTGCTGCCTATAGAAGCAATTCTATTTCTAAGCTCTTTTAAGTTCGCCATAAGACGTTGTTTTCCGACCTAAGCCGTGGTTTACTATTATACTTCGTAATTAGGAAGAACCTCAGCAACTGAAGCTTCAATCGCGTCAATTTCCCCATCAGACCACTTACCCGCGGCGATAGCGATCAATGCATCTTTCTTGTTTGCTTCCATGTACTCGATCAATGCACTTTCAAATGCCTTCACTTGGTTGGTAGCAACTTTGTTTAGTTTTCCTTTAACCCCAACGTAAATAATTGCTACTTGGTGCGCTACAGACATTGGCTGGTTCACACCTTGTTTCAAGATCTCTACGTTACGCTCACCTTTATTGATTACTGCCATGGTCGCAGCATCCAGGTCAGAGCCGAACTTTGCGAATGCTTCTAGCTCACGGTACTGTGCTTGGTCAAGCTTTAATGTACCTGATACTTTCTTCATTGGCTTAATCTGAGCGGAACCCCCTACGCGCGATACTGAGATACCTACATTAATTGCAGGACGTACTCCAGAGTTAAACAAATCCGCTTCCAAGAAGATCTGTCCATCAGTAATTGAAATCACGTT
>DMQR01000068.1 GCA_003455605.1 Cryomorphaceae bacterium
TCCACACCGATGCCCATCATGAACCAGTACAATTGGTTCAAGAATGCGATGGTCACCACGATAGTAGCAACAGTAACAAAACCTTTATTGTTGATTAATCGACCCCAGAACCAACCTGCTTCATCCAAGATGCTCACAGGATCTTTACCTTGCACAAGACGAAGGGTGTTCTTCATACGGGTGAGAAGCATAACCATAAGTAAGAGTAGGATGCCCAATCCGATGGTGATCTGGCTATCATAGTTTTTACCCTCGACAACCACTGTAGTACCGCCGGCCAAATTCCCAGTTGGAGGAATTGGTTTCTTATCACCTTCGATGGTGTATTGAAGGATGTCAAAAATATCTTGATCGCTCAGTGAAGGAAACGCACTCATCACAGAACCATTGTATTCCTCAAATATGGCAATGGCATCTGCATCACCCGAAGCGCGTAGTTCCGCATTATTTCTAATCCAAGCAAGCAGCCACTCCTCAGAATACTTGTCAGTCACGCCTGTTAGAGCCGGTCCAATGAGTTTCTTATCGAGTTTATGACAACTAGCGCAATTGGATTTGAAGAGCTTTTTACCGTTTGAAGCGTCCCCTTCGAAAGCGGACACATTTGTAACAGAAAACAAGAAGAAAAATGCTGCCAGAGCGGAGCTTAGACTTCTTCGGTTTGAACTTGTGTACATATAAGGCCTAATAATAGCTATGAAGTGTGTAGCAAAAATAAGGTTCAGCGCCCGAAAAAGGGTGCTATATTTTGTAAAATATTAATTTGGAATGGTTCTAAATTAACATGTGTTACAACACCCATTTTCGGCATGAGTTTTGGTACCTTTACCTTTGACAAAATATCACCACGGCAGATGCACTATAAAATACTTCTAATATCACTGATAATCAGTCATAAAGGATTTTCAACCGGGCTTACCGACACCCTCAAAGTTGCCCCAAATGTAGACTCTATATACGCCCATTATGTTCATTCTCAAGAGAGTGAAGTTTTTGAAGGTTTTACAATCCAATTATTTAGTGGCGATCGCTACAACGCTAACAAGGTTAGAGCCAAAGTAGTTGGCCTAGATTTGGGAGAGGCTAGAGTCACTTATAAAGCCCCAAACTTTAAGGTTCATGTGGGTGCTTTTCCTACCACATTGATGGCTGAACAAGAGCGCAAACTATGGTTAAAACATTTCCCGGATGCGTTCGTAGTGCAGACTTTAGTGCCACTCTACCCTATTGAATTACCTAGGGCTGCTGCTCAAGATTCTCTAGTCGCGCCTGAAGATTCTCGCGAATAGAGAGGTAATAGAGGTTGATATCACCGCGGTGATAATCCTTGGTTCGAATGAGCCAACTGCGCTTAAATTTTGGGCGATCGGCGATAATGATCCCATCTTGAATTTGGGCGCCAATTAACCCAGGCAATACCTCTCCACTTTCAAAAACTATCGCTCCCGGATTTTCTTTTGCAGGGACTTCTGCGGTTGAAATATCCCAACTCAAAGGGTTTACCACGCCAACTATTGAACCATTACTTGATGGTTGAACAGATTTATGAAACGTTCTCCATGAGACAAAACACCCAGTTTGCAGCGGATCTTCACAAAGCGGGATAGACAAGTCGGCCAAGACAGGCATTCCAATGAGGTAGGCAATGACTAATCGATCCTGCAATTCCTTATCAAATTCATCGCGTATCAAATGTTCCAAATGATCTGTGCCTTGACTATGCGAGGCTAAAACAAAGGGAACATCTGGACCGATGTCAACGAGGAATTGGTCGAATGCGGCACGTACATCATTGTAGGCCAAATTGTACGCATTTACGGTAGTAGTGTTGGGCGCTACGTTGTAGACTTGATAGGCGGCTTGACGGTAATACGGAGCATATACAGGACCTGAGACATTGAAGGCGCTGCTCTGCATTTTAACCGCAAAATGCGTGCGTTCCCGAACCTCTTCCGAATAGGAATCGGCATTCCACGATCCGCCTTTTTTCGGAAAGTGAACCGTGGGATATACGTAGAACACTGGAACGCCGAAACTTCTTGGGGTAGGCACAAAAACGGAATCTGTCATGTCCAATTTTTCTGCGTGTCCCGCCCAATTATCGAGATCAGTATAATCCGGTGGCGGCGGCACCTCAAAGACCAACTCTTGAGACAACCCACAGCCCGCCAGTGCGGCGGCAAATAAGGTAATAGTAAGGGTCCTCGAAATAGAAAGCATTTAGGCTTCGATTTGCGCTTTTTCGCGGATGATTTGGGCCAATTTATACGCCGGTACTACACCGCTTTGGCGCCAA
This sequence comes from Cryomorphaceae bacterium, assembly GCA_003455605.1. Lineage (GTDB taxonomy): Bacteria > Bacteroidota > Bacteroidia > Flavobacteriales > Schleiferiaceae > UBA10364. Next base: position 2,297 of record DMQR01000068.1, read on the forward strand.
ATCATTTCTCCGTTTTGAAACAACGTCAACGTCGGCACACCTTGAATACGGAGTGCTTCGGCCAGTTGTGGATTCTTATCGACATCCACCTTAATGATATTGACAGCCTCACCCATATCTACAGCCAATTCCTGTAGAATCGGCGACATCATTTTACAAGGTCCACACCACTCTGCGAAAAAGTCGATGAGGGTAGGTTTTGGGCTATCAATGATTTCTGTAAAGCTTGCCATGATTAGGGGGGTTAGGGGTTATTTGGCAACGGGTTGTTTTCCGGCCCATGCACCCATACCGCCTCGGAGGTTGTATACGGTGGTAAAGCCCATTTGTCTCATAATTTGCGCAGCCTGACCTGAGCGATTGCCGCTTCTGCAATACACATAAACGGGTACTTCTGGGTCCAATTTCGACAGCTCCTCTTGAAAGTCACTGCGGTAGAAATCGATTTGGTTTGCGCCTTTGATATGGCCCATGGAGAACTCTCGGTCCGTACGTACGTCCAAGAGCACTCCCTCGGGTCCATTATTGATTAAATCTGTAAACTTCTCGACCCCAACATTCCTGTTAATCACCCCCTCCCTCTGGGTGGTTTCCACCGCTGTAGTTTTGGATTGACAGCTCACAGCACCACCACACAAAAGGGCTGCGATGAGAAGTTGAGGTAAAAGTTTTACTGATTTCATGGTTTTACATTTTATGAATAAGAACATCCGAAGCACCGCCTCCGTTCACTCCATCTTCAATTCCTTTTGATTCCAAGAACATCAGCGCTTGTCCTGAGCGTTGTCCCGAACGGCAAAACACGACTAGTGGACGCGACATTGATTTAAATTCCTCCCAACGCTCAGGAACTTCATCCAATGGAATGTTGATGGCGCCTGATACAGATTCAAAAACAACTTCAGCCGGTGTGCGTACGTCTACTAAGGTGGCCTCTGGGTGGTTGATTGCTTCGTTGATTGTCATAATTACTTAATATTTAGTCAAAAATAGCGGCACATTTTAAGACGAGGTGCAACTAAAATCACAGTTGCTTCATAATCTTCGAATTGCTCACCACTTTACATATTTGTATAAAATTACACATTCGAGTAGGGTCACTTAAAACAAATCTTCATTGATTAGGGCAAAAGAATCAGCCTTTTCGCTTCCAAGTCTCGAAGGTAAAGGAATATTCGTGTTTTTCATCTGCTGGATGGCGCACACGAGATACACATTCAAAAGAGGACTTATCCCAATCCGGGAAATAGGTATGCCCCTCCAATGAGGCGTTCACTAAAGTAAGTTGCAGGATGTCCACCAAGGGCATTGCCAAAGCATATATTTGCGCCCCGCCCACAATGTACGCCTCCGCCTCATCTTTCACCAACGCCAATGCCGCCTCGAGGCTCTGAACAGATTCACAGCCTGCCGCTTCAAAATCAGCATTACGTGAAATGACGATGTGTCGACGGTTAGGTAAGGGACGACCTCCAAGGCTGTCCCAGGTTTTACGTCCCATGATGATGGTCTTTCCAGCCGTGTGTTTTTTAAAGTGCTTCAGATCGTCCGGCAGGTGCCAGATCAAATCATTGTCCTTGCCAATGACCCTGTTTGTCCCGTAGGCGACGATGGCTTTTAATATCATCAGACGGCAACTTTGCCCGCAATGTGCGGATGTGGATCGTACCCAACGATTTCAAAATCATCATAGTTAAAGCCGAAGATGTCTTTGACTTCCGGGTTGAGTTTCAGCTGTGGTAGAGTGCGGAAATCTCGTGACAACTGCAACTCGAGCTGCTCTATGTGGTTGTTGTAGATGTGGGCATCGCCGAGAGTATGCACGAAATCACCGACTTCAAGCTCACAAACTTGGGCCACCATGTGTACCAAAAATGCGTAAGATGCGATGTTGAAAGGCACGCCGAGGAA
>DMQR01000205.1:0-4801 GCA_003455605.1 Cryomorphaceae bacterium
TTTCGCCGATAAGGTGAATAGATTCAATGGCTCAGCCAATGTGCATGAGCATGATTTGGACCAATATCAAGCTTTCTTCAAGGGTGGGGAAGATGCCACGGTTAGGTTCGAGGCGACAGCGCATTATTTGTATGAAAAAGTGGCGCGTGACCACTTTTCGAATTGGGCCCATAAACCAAAAGTGATATTCTTATTCCGCGAGCCATCGAAGCAGATGTACAGTCATTATAAGATGGAGCGCTACCGCACAAAGCGTATTGACATGCAGCTGTCGGAGTATATTCAGCGTCCACAAATCAACGACCATGTGGATTATGCAAAACATTTGAGGGCTTGGATGGATGCGATGCCTGAGGGGCAGGTTAGGTTCTGGGCTTTTGAAGATTTAATGTCGCGCAAGGAAGCGGTGATGAAGGAGATTGCGGAATATGTTGGGGTAGATCCAAATTTTTACGACGGGTTTGATTTCGAACACCGCAACGAAAGTGTGGCGATTAAGAGTGGGACTTTTCACCAATTGGGCCTAAAACTTCAACCTCTTATTCCACACGCTTTGCAGCGTGCATTGCTTCCTATTTACATGAAGCTCAATAGCGGCGGTCGAGTACAGGATGCGCCTGAAGATGCTGCGGTTTTGGCTTCATTCAAGAAAGATTGGTCTCACGTAGGCCAAGCGTTACAGGCCCTCGACCCAAATTTCCCAGCTAATCTTTGGGTATAACTTCCTTCGCATTTTCCCTCGCTTATTTATTGCATCTTTGTGGAAAACACCGAGATATGAGCAAGCTATTCTGTTCTCTGGGATTGTTTTTGGCCTTCAACGCCTTGCAAGCCCAACCATTGCCGTACTACCAAGATGCTTACAATGAAGATGGTGAAGACCTTCGTGATGCTTTGTATGATATCATCAAGGTCCACACTAGGTTGCAATATTCTTCGAGTAGCACCGATACTTGGGATGTGCTTAAGGTTAGTGATAAGGATACTACGAATACAGACAATGTATGCCTTATCTATGCCGGCGTATCAGTCAATGGCCCTCAGGAATATAATAACGGGCAGGGGTGGAATCGTGAACACGTTTGGCCACGCAGTTTAGGTGGTTTTGGAACGAGCGCAGGTGTTGGAACCGATGTACATGCCTTAAAACCTTCTGATGGTGGATTGAATTCTTTACGTTCTAATCACGAATACGATGACCTTGGCTCTGGAGGTTCCGCCGTGAATTATAATGGTTCACCAACAGGCAACCGTATAAATGCATCGGCTGGAATATTTGAACCTCGCGACAGGGTCAAAGGCGATTTGGCCCGCATCTTAATGTACATGGATCTACGCTATGAGGGTGCGGGGGGTGAACCTGATTTAGTTGTACGAGAAAGCTTGAACTCTGGCGGCACTACTCACGCAGTACTTAGCGCCTTGATCGCTTGGCACTGGGCAGACCCTGTGGACAGTTTTGAGATGAACCGCAATAACGTCATCCACAACATGCAGGGTAACCGCAATCCGTTTATCGATCATCCGGAGCTCGTGCATTACATCTACGGCGACTCGACAAATGTGGCTTGGAACCCTTATATTGCTGTTGAGGAGCAGGGGCCAATCCAATTAAAAATTGGACCCAATCCCGCCGATTCGTTTTTGAACATTACCACAACCGAGGTCAACGATTTTCAAATCTTCACCCTCGGCAAACACCTCGTTGATGAGGGCACCTTAAAGGCCGGGGAGAATCGGATTTCGGTGGACCACCTTCCCGCCGCCACCTACTATCTGATAGTTAGCGATCGGATGGAGAAAATTTTCATTCAGCATTAAAAAAACAAAACCCCCGCGGCGCAGCTGCGGGGGTTTTTATTTCAGCGATTTTGCGCGCTCCTTATTGAAGCACTACGCGTAGGGTTTGTGTACTTTGATCGGTCACTACTTTCACAAGATAAGTACCTGCCGCGGCCTTGAGATCTATGCTAATCGCATTGCCCACGCCTTGCTCTACGGCAATCGTTTCGCCAACCATATTTACAATCTGTACAGTGTATTCTATCTCTACACCCAATTCTACCGTAAACATGCCACTAGTTGGGTTAGGGTAGATGTTGCGCACGATGCTTTGCTCGTACACATTAGAGTTTGGCGTCAGGTTACCTGGAGAACCCACATCACCTTCTAGTGAAGTATATGCTCCATTGGTTCCATCAACCGCATCGCCTGTGAATGCACCGGTAGTATCAAACTCTACAGAGTATCCCGCTGTAGCAGCAGAGTATAGCGAGTTAGTCAACGCAGCGCCTGTAGCGTCGTACAAGTAAACGCCATCACCGTTTTGGCTCAAGCTTGGGAACGAGCCGGTCAATTCATCGTTTGCAACGATAGTCACTGAACCCGGGTTTAATTTCCATTCCGCCAAGAAGGCATCTTTGTTGGTGGATACGTCATCAAGAACTACAATCGCTTCTCCTGGAGAAATAGTTACAGATGGGAATACAGAAGATCCTGAAATGTCACTTTCATCATCCCATGAGAATCCGCCGATGTTTACGACAGTATCGCCATAATTATAGATCTCGAACCAATCTGCATTGTATGCGGTACTATTCGAACCTGCCATGATCTCGCTTACGACAATCTCAGGAACATAAACTGCTGCTGCAGGAGTGATATCCGCGATGTAACGTGGTAAAATTTGGTAGCCGGATGTATGTGGTGAGGAGAAGTCATACTGGCCTCCAATACCTACAACATCGAAGGCTCCCGTGGGCGCTGTAGTACCATATAAATCAACATCCGCATCTATACGCATGACTACAGTATCAGTACCATTCGTTATGTCAATAGAATATCCGGAAGAGCCAGATCCCCATTGTGTAGGGTCGACCATTGTTGCGTTCTCGAACTTGATTAATTCACTTTCTGTGCTCTCGTCTAATGAAGTTACTACTGTAGGAGACTGAAGTGTATTTCCCGTGCTCAATAAAGCTACTGAATCAAGCACCATCTGCAATAAACCATTGAAGTGCCCTATTTTTCCGATAATACGTACCTCATCTCCTTCAGTAACATTATATGCAGCGGCGGCAGGCGCACTTGAGTATGTACCCATACCGTCTACCCCATCGTGGACTGTAAAGGATACAGCAGTTGCAGAGCCCTGCATATCTACACCCATCACAATACCTTCTACCTTACAGTATACATTCAATGAATCTGGCAAACCATCTGTATCAACGCCATCAACCTGACCAATCGTGTAGGTTGGGATGAACGGATACTCGAAGATATCCGTCAACATACGAGGCAAGACTTGGTATCCTTCAGTGTATGGTGATGAGCTGTCGTACTGTGAACCAACCCCAGTCACATCAAATGTCCCTGCAGGCGCAGGAGAGCCGTCGATATCGGTATCGCTGTCGATACGCATGGTCAGCGTATCCGTTCCATTTGTGATATCCACATTTACTGAAGAGCCCGTTGAAGGCCATTGGGTTGGGTCAACAAGGTTAAACCCAATTAACTGGATCAATTCACTTTCAGTGCTTTCGTCTAAACTGCTCTCAATGGAAGGCATCGGAAGTGTGTTGCCTTGATTCAATAGATAGATAGAATCAGGCTTTAGTTCTGTTAAACCTCGGAACTGTGCGACCTCTCCATAAATGAAGAGGCTATCTCCCATCGTTGGAGATGAGTAACCACTCTTATCTGCAAAATTCCAAATATTAATCCCGTCGGTTGCATCTTCACCAAAGAATGAGTATCCAGCATTACCATCAAAATCAATCGAAGTAACGATAATTTTCACCCATTTCATTGCTCCAAGAGAATCTGCAACGCCACTAGCATCCATACTATTGAACGTGTTTATGGCAACAACATCTGGGAAAGACGGTGGTGGAGCAACGTAGATACAGTTAGAGGTGTGCGCCCCCATGTAGGTCCAGGTATTGGAAGCATATACATCCCACTCACCCGCACCTGTGGTCCAGTCAGTAGATCCCTCGGAAACGGTTGCTTTGCGTACCAAAGTATGATTGGCTGTAGACCCTGTACCCACAGTCCAAGAAGATCCAGGATCTACTCCTGGCACCCCAATAACATCGATGGTATCCATACCGTAGGTCAAAATCATCGCATCATCACCATTGAAGTGAGCAATAGAGGGGTAGGCCATAGCCGTATCCGCCACAGCTAGAATTGAAGCATCCGCTTGGTTGGCTGCAATCATATAAACATCACCCGAAGCGATAGTTGCATTAGTTGTGAAAGTATTGGTATATGAACCTCCATTTCCGCTTTGGTATACTGTGTAACCACTCAACGATATGGCATTTGCTGTTGGATTATAGATTTCTATGTATTTGTTGTTTGAAGAACCTTCTGCGTATTCGCTGAAAAAGAGTTCATCACAACCTGCAGGTGCAGTTGCACATGCAGTACATTCCTCCCAACAGACTTCAGGTAAAGTGGTATCTGCCGAGGCACTAATTGTAATATAACGGTTTGTGAAGTTTCCAGTAGTTAAAGTACAAGCGCTGTCCAACGTAGCATCTAGCGCTTCTTGCCCCGCCCAGTTGTCATAAGTGAATTTATACTCATAAGAACCACCCATTAATGAAACAGTTCCTTCGTAGACATCATCACCGTCGGCATCAGTTAATTGGTTAGAGTTACCACTCCACCCATTTATTGTTCCACTGACATATACATTGGTGAAGGATGAGCTAACAGTGCTCATATCTACTTGGAATGTTACATTTACAGGGGTGGCAATACATGAACTACTGTGACCGCCGGCATATGACCA
>DMQR01000205.1:5187-8254 GCA_003455605.1 Cryomorphaceae bacterium
GAACCATGAGTTATGTTATACTTTCGAACTAGGGTATGATTAGCCGTTGATCCTGTGCCGACACTCCAAGATGAACCTGGATCGACACCTGGTACACCAATTACGTCAATTGTATCCGTACCATAGGTTAAGATCAATGCATCATCACCGTTGTAGTGAACGATTGATGGATATGACAGAGAAGTATCTGCCAAAGACTGTGTTGCACTGTCTAATGAACTGTTAGCAATCATATAGACATCACCAGAAGCAATGGTTGCATTACTTGTAAATGAATTCGTCCAAGACCCACCATTGCCACTTGCGTAAATAGTATATCCGCTTAGAGAAATTGCACTGTCTGATGGATTATAAATTTCAATGTATTTATGATTCGAAGAACCTTCTGCGTATTCGCTGAAGAATAGTGTGTCACAACCTGTTTGCGCGAGTGCAGTAAACGCAGAGCAGACTAGAATTAACGGTAGAATTTTTTTCATAATTATTTGTGAGATAAATGGTTTTGTCAATGACTAATGTGAACGTGAATTTAAGGATTAAAAGTTAAAATTTCTTTAATCAAAATCAAGGGTTAATTTAAATCTCTTGACCACGCCAGTTTGTGAATCAGCGACATAAAGTATGTTGTCGTAGTAGCTGATTGCACTCACGTTACCAAAGTCGCCTAAGGTCGTAATGGCGTTGGTTTTAGCGGTGGAGGCCGGTGGTGGAGGCACACCTTCTATACCCGAGCTGGTGAATTGGTACACACTATCTACCCCGGCATCGGCTACAAACAAAAATCTAGATCCATCGCCCGCGAGACAGAGGTCTACGGGATCTTCAAACCGCTTGGGCGTTTGAAGGTAGCCGGTGCTGTTTGGATCTGAGGTGGAATAGAAGATAGGTTGGTAGAGGGCGCCAAAAGGTCCTTCAGTGAACTGAATGTGCTGCACTTGAATTTCTTGGTCTTCACTTTGGTTGAGGACCCAAAAATCAGGACTGTTGTTCGCTGTAAGCTGAGGCGCTTGTGTGAACCCTTGGAGGGCTAAAGGATTTTTGAAGTAGTTTGAATACGTGGCCCCGGTGGCGGTGACTGGAATACTGGAAATCCACTGGTGATCCTTGGTGAATTTCAGTACGGCATAATCTGGTCCGAAGCCAGCGTTGTTGTTGCTCACGCCCGTTCGGCTGAGGTAGTAGCTGTTGTTTTCTGCGGGTAAATTGGACCCAATTATCGCTACATCCGTAAACTTCACTTTCGCATCGGAGGAGGAGAAACTATTCTTGAAATAGAAGGGATGCACTAATACGGGTTCCGCTATAACATTGTTGAAGCTCAATGTATTTTGATCGTCAACCAAATCTATATCGTACAGTGCGGTGAGGTTATAGTCTACGCCCGCGATGGTTGTATCGTAGGTGCCGATGGCGAGCAGATGGAACGAGCGGTTTTGTACTACTTTCCGTACTCCAGGGATGGTGATGCTTCCCTGTAAATTCAATGCAAGGTCGTATCTCAAAACCTGATCATTGGCACTGTCGACGATATAGATGAATTCATCATAACCCACGTGTACATCAACTGGGGATTGCGCATCGTTGATGTTCGGCGCGATGGGCACATAGCTGATCTCGCGAACGTCGTAAGTGGGGATTTCGATGAAGTCTAAATCCGTGCGCTTGCCGAAGTAGTTTTCACAACTCATCAGCAATAGCCCCATTATTGGCAAAAGGATATATGCTCTTCTTACCATGATAGCGGTTTTAGTTTTAGTCCCAAGGTGCCCTGATAGGTGCCATATGGAGTCGGCATAGCGCCAACGCCCCATTCCATAGGCCATCCGCCTATTTGTCCTTTCATACCAAAGCCCATCCAAGGCAATGATTTTTGACTACCTACCTGGTAGCCCATGCTGGTCCAGTAATAACTGCGCCACTGGTATTTAAGACCGGCAGCGTAGTATTCGGCATTGTCTGTGGGGTGATTGAGTTGGAAGCTTGGTGTTAGCTTTTGGTTGCCGGATTCCCAGGCGGTCCATTGTAATCCCATGCTAAACATTTGCGGCGTCGCGGCTAGGGCGCTTTCATCGCCTACGGGAAGGTTGGAGATTGGAGTGTTGGGACCGAAGTTGGTAAGGGCCGCGGCGAATTGTAGGTCGGCGATGTCCAATTTATACAAGAAACCAAGGTCTAAATACACATTGTGCGCGCGGTACACCCCTAGTTGTTCCAATCCGTATTTCAACTGCATTCCCGCGTGGAAATATTCAGAGAAGGCTTGGCTGATTCCTAAACCTACTGAGGTCAAGGTGGCAGCGGTTGTGGCCCCGGTTCCTTCCGGTTGCCATACCGTTCTTTCTAAAATAGAACCAGTGCTTAGAGAATTCAGGGTCAAGGCAATGTGCTGGCCGTTGGCTCGTGCCTTGGTCAAAGCAATAAAATCATGTGATATCCCTCCGCCCAAGGCTCGGTTGGAGGTAAAGAAGCCTTGTTGGTTACCTCCGCTCACAAGGGCGGGGTTTACTAGGGCACCAAAACTGTGCTCGGTCATGGCAAGGCTGGCACCGCCGACTCCGACGCTAGCTGGGTCGATAGGGAGCTTAAGGAAGGTAAAGGCACTAAGTCCCGCGCGCTCCTCGCCGTAGGTAGGCAATAATTGACCACGCACCAACATGCTTGAGGCGATCAGGAGAACGATGGATGCTATGTATTTACGGTTTACCATTTGATTTGAATTCCTGCTAAAATTTGCTTGGGCGCCGAGTATCGTGCCGGGTTTCTTGGGTCTGTTCCGTATTCCTGCGGTCCGTTGAATTCTGGACGTGGATCGCGCCAAGTCAATGGCACATCATCGCCATATTCATAACCACGACCGGTTATAGGATTGACAATTTGTGCATTGCGTCTGTTGGTGATGTTCATTACCTCGAGGTTGAGGAGAATGCCTCCCGTACCGAATTTCACTAACGCATAGGAAGCTTTACCGTTGAGACCGAACCAATAAGCACCTCGTTCGCGCAAGTAGTTGCTGTTGTCTACTCGGTATTGTGGGCGGCCTAGGTCGTTATAGCCTTCCAAAATTTGA
>DMQR01000170.1:0-647 GCA_003455605.1 Cryomorphaceae bacterium
GCGCGTCTACCAATTCCGCCACTCAGGCATTCTAGCTAATAAGGACGGCAAAAATAAAGGCGTTTTCTAATTCTCCTAACATTTCCTGAAAGTTTTTTAATCAACCCATTAAAACGGGGTGTTTTTGTCTTCTTTTAATTACATTTGCACCCCTATTTAGAGGTGCTGAATTAGCGATAAGTTTACTGATACACAGATATGATGCTGCCAGAAGCGAAAATATTTGCCGGACGTCACACGATGGAACTTGCTGGAAAAATTGCAGCGAGCTACAGTATTCCCATGGGAAATGTGATTATCACTGACTTTAGTGATGGTGAATTTGTGCCTTCATTTGAAGAAACAGTTCGTGGAAATCGTGTCTTTTTGATTCAGAGCACAAACCCCCCTGCGGACAACCTTATGGAGTTGTTGATGCTATGTGATGCTGCGAAGCGCGCAAGCGCCAAGCATATTACTGCTGTCATCCCCTACTTCGGTCTGGCTCGTCAGGATCGTAAAGACAAACCAAGAGTTCCAATAGGTGCTAAGTTGGCTGCAAATTTGCTTATGGCAGCGGGAGCCACTCGTGTTATGACGATGGACCTTCATGCCGACCAAATTCAAGGTTTCTTTGAAGTACCGGTGGATCACTTGTACAGCTCAGC
>DMQR01000170.1:1037-3341 GCA_003455605.1 Cryomorphaceae bacterium
GATATGGGTGGCGCAAAGAGAGCTCACGCTTACGGCAAAAAACTAGGAGCCGAAGTGGTTATTTGCTACAAGCAACGCAAAAAAGCCAATCAGATTGATAAAATGACCGTGATCGGTGATGTAGAAGGCATGAATGTCATCCTTATTGACGATATGGTAGATACAGGAGGCACCTTGGTAAGGGCGGCAGAAATGTTGAAAGAAAAAGGTGCTAAGTCGGTACGCGCATTTTGTACCCACGGCGTACTTAGTGGTCCAGCCTACGACAGAGTTGGCGGGAGCGTACTAGAGGAATTGGTCATAACTGATACCATCCCTCAAACAAAAGAAAACCCAAAGATCCGTGTGATCTCCGTCGCTGATATGTTTGCGAACGTGATGAAAAATGTTCACCACAACCAAAGCATTTCAGGACACTTTATAATGTAATACTTCAATAAACTAGATCAGATGAAGTCTGTTGAAATTCAAGGAACCCTAAGAACCGATACTGGTTCTAAATACGCCCAAGCAGAGCGCAAAGCAGGTAATGTGCCTTGTGTGATTTACGGAGGTGAAGCACCTTTTCACTTTTCTGCGCCAGCATTAGCATTCAAATCGCTCGTGTACACGCCAGAAGCTAAAACTGCAACTATTACTGTAGATGGTAAGACTGTCGAGGCGGTAATTCAAGACATGCAATTCCACCCCGTAACGGATGCACTAATGCACATCGACTTTATCCAGTTGATTGAAGGAAGGGCAGCAACCATGAACATTCCTGTTGTTTTGAACGGTCAGGCCCGTGGTGTATTGAACGGTGGTAAGCTAAAAATGATTCTTCGTACGTTGAGCGTTCGTGCATTGCCAAATGAAATGCCTGATAACATTCAATTAGACATCACAGATTTGACTATTGGTAAGTCTATTCGCGTAAGTGATGTCGTTCCTTCTGGATTCGAAATCTTGAATTCCGATACTGCCGTTATCGTTACCGTTAATAAAGCACGCGGTGCCATGGAGGACGAGGACGAAGATGAAGAAGGTAGTGCTGAAGAAGGTAGTGCTGAGGGCAGTTCAGATGCTCCTGCAGAAGCTCCTGCTGAGGCTGCAGAATAATTCGTACTTTTTCGGGTATGAAAAAGTTCCTCATTGTCGGTTTGGGCAATCCCGGAGCCGAGTATGAGAATACCCGTCACAATATTGGATTTCTAACATTGGACGCCTTTGCCAAGGCGTCCAATGTTGTTTTTGAACCTGGGCGCTACGCGCTTGTGGCAGAAGCCAAGATCAAAGGAAGGTCTTTCCGGTTGATCAAACCCACCACTTATATGAATCTCAGCGGAAATGCGGTCCGTTATTGGATACGAGAAGAAAATATTCCCATAGAGAATGTCCTTGTTATACTCGATGATTTGGCCTTGCCCCACGGTTCTATTCGTATTCGCAGCAAAGGCTCGGATGCTGGACACAACGGGTTGAAGGATATTCAAGCAAAATTGGGTCGCTCAGATTACCCCCGTCTTCGATTTGGTATAGGGGACAATTTCTCAAAGGGCCGACAAGTAGATTATGTACTGAGCGAATGGACGGAAGAAGAGCAGAAAGACCTGCCAGCATTGATTGAACACTGCGTGAAAGCGTGCCAAAGTTTCGGCTTAGCGGGATTGAGTTTGACTATGAACCAATTCAACAAAAAATGACCAAGGCCGACCGTATTCTGGCATTCTATAACGCACTCGAATTCGACCGTTCTTACCTCGACGAGGACCTCGATGTTCTAAACCCCTTTGAAGAAGCAAGCTCTGAACAAGAGCAGGCCCTATGCCGATTTTACTGGAAATTCTACAGCGACAATAAGCCTCGTAAACTCATTCTTGGCATCAATCCAGGAAGATTGGGCGCTGGCGCTACAGGCATCCCTTTCACGGATACCAAACGATTGATTGAATGCGGAATCCCATTTGAAAGTTTCTCTACCCACGAGCCGAGTTCGGTCTTCGTATATGAGGCTATTGATGCGTTCGGAGGTCCTAAAAAATTCTATGACCAATTCTTTATTGGCTCCGTATGCCCATTGGGCTTTGTGATTCGCAAAAACGAGAATTGGGTCAACTTCAACTATTACGATCGCGCCAGCTTTTCTAATGCTCTAGCACCGTATTTGCTTGAGCAGATTCAGAAGCAAATTGAATTGGCCGGAAAAAATGAACGCATCATAGTCTTCGGCACGGGGAAAAATCTAAAGTTCCTCGAAAAACTCAACAAGGAGTACCACTTTACCCCCGAGCTCGTACCCCTTGAGCTCCCGCGTTATGTGATGCA
>DMQR01000063.1 GCA_003455605.1 Cryomorphaceae bacterium
CTTGTGTGCCTCAGGAATGAGCGCTGTCATCCATGCCCACCGCGCCATCATGGCCGGAGACGGCGACCTATTCATCGCCGGAGGTGTGGAAAACATGAGCCGTGGGCCTTATGTCATGAGCAAGCCTCAGACTGCCTATGGTACGGATAGTAAGATGTACGACAGCTCTTTTGGATGGCGCTTCGTGAATCCAAAAATGAAGGAGCTATATGGTACCCACGCCATGGGCGAGACCGCAGAGAACCTCGTGGAGCAGTTCGGTATTAGTCGTGAGGACCAAGATGCCTTTGCGCTTTGGTCGCAGCAAAAAGCTGCAAGAGCGCAGGAGCGCGGAAGGTTCCGTTTGGAGACATTCGCCGTGGAGATCCCACAACGAAAAAAAGATCCTATCGTTTTCGTGGAGGACGAATTCATGAAACCGAATACCACCCTTGAAGCCCTTGGCGGCCTAAGAGCAGCGTTCAAAAAGGAGGGCTCGGTGACGGCAGGTAACAGTTCTGGGTTGAACGACGGTTCTGTGGCCTTGCTCATGGCTAGCGGTGAAGCTGTGGAGCAGCATGGCTTGAAGCCTTTGGCGCGAGTGGTGAGCTCAGCGGTCGCTGGCGTGGAGCCGCGGATTATGGGAATTGGCCCGGTGGAAGCGTCGAAGAAGGCACTAGCTAAAGCGGGTCTGCTTTTGGACAACATGGATATCATTGAGCTTAATGAGGCTTTTGCCGCGCAGGTTTTGGCCTGTACGCGCGAGCTTGGTTTGGCGGATAGCGACGAGCGTATCAACCCGAACGGCGGTGCCATTGCATTGGGCCACCCGCTCGGGGTGACAGGCGGTCGCATTCTTTATTCTGCAGCCCTAGAGTTGCAGGAGACGGGTAAGAAATATGCCTTGGTGAGCATGTGTATTGGCGTTGGCCAGGGGTATGCTACCATTTTAGAACGCGCGTAAGATGGCTATATACCAATTCCTTGATTTCATTCCTGTCGTACATCCTACGGCCTTCGTACATCCCCAAGCGAATGTTGCGGGCGATGTGATCGTTGGGCCGCATTGTTACATCGGGCCCGGGGCAGTGCTCCGTGGCGACTGGGGCAGGATTGTACTAGAAGAGGGCGTGAATGTGCAAGAGAATTGTACCGTACATATGTTTCCAAAAACCGAAACGCGTTTGAAGAAGATGGCGCATGTAGGGCATGGAGCAATCATCCATGGCGGGACGCTGGGCGAGAATGTGCTCATTGGGATGAACGCCGTGGTCATGGACAATGTTGAGGTTGGTGAAGGCTCCATTGTGGGCGCATTGGCTTTTGTCCCACAGAATACCGTCATTCCGCCTAGAAGCATCTTCGTAGGCAACCCCGGCAAGGTGGTCAAGCAGGTTACCGATGAAATGCTGGAGTGGAAGACGGAAGGGACGAAATTGTACATGGAGCTTCCGAAGCAATGTCAGGAAACCTTGAAAGAGGTGGAGCCACTAAAGGAATTGGAACCGGGTAGACCAAAACATAAAGGAACCTATCAAACACACAAATAGATGAACACAGTTAAGAATTACATCCTTGGAAATTGGCAGGCAGGCAGCGGTAAGGAATACACGGCGCGCCATGCGATCACGGGGGCAGAATTTGCCACTGTGAGCTCAGAAGGATTGGATTACAAGGCTATTTTAGACTACGCCCGCAACGTCGGAGGTCCTGCCCTGCGCAAGATGACTTTTCAGGAGCGAGGTCGGATGCTCAAGGCACTGGCGCTGCATTTAACGTCTATCAAACGCCAATTCTATGATGTGAGTTGGGCTACCGGGGCCACCAAGGTGGACAGCTGGATTGATATTGACGGGGGAATCGGCAATTTGTTTGCCAACGCATCCCTCAGACGCCAATTCCCTGACCTTCCCTACTACGTTGACGGCGACCTTGCCCGTTTGTCAAAACAGGGTACGTTCATTGGTCACCACATTATGGTGCCGCGCCACGGGGTAGCGGTCCATATCAATGCATTTAACTTCCCTATTTGGGGGATGCTCGAGAAAATTGCCGTCAACCTCATGGCGGGGGTTCCTGCTGTTGTAAAGCCGTCAGAATACACCTCCTATCTCACCGAAGCGATGGTTAAGGCCATCATCGACAGTGGTATTTTACCGGAAGGTGCCCTTCAACTTGTGAGCGGCAAGGGACGCGGCATTCTTGATCACATGGATTTCCAAGATATCGTCACCTTCACAGGTTCTGCGGCTACCGGTCAGGTATTGCGCGGCCTGCCTCATTTGAACGAGCGCTCGGTGCCGTTCAACCTGGAAGCAGATAGTTTGAACGCTGCGGTGCTGGGTCCAGACGTGAAGCCAGAAGACCCGGAATTTGCACTATTTGTGCGTGAATTGGCCAATGAAATGACAGTGAAAGCAGGACAAAAATGTACCGCCATTCGCCGCGCTATGGTACCGGAACATTTGTTGCCTTCGGTTCAGGAGGCGGTGATTGCGCGCTTGCAGAAGACTGTTATTGGTGATCCTCAAGCCGATGGAGTGCGTATGGGTGCTTTGGCGACACACGATCAAATTGGTCGTGTAGAGGCAGAGATGAACAAGCTGATGGCCGAACAAGAATTGGTCTTTAATCCAGACCTCGATCTTGTGGGCGCTACCGATGCAGGTGCGTTCTACACCCCAAAGCTCTTCGTGAATAACGATCCATTCACCAACACCAAGGTCCACGAGGTGGAGCCGTTTGGTCCAGTGAGTACGTTGATGCCGTACAAAACAATTGATGAGGCGGTACAATTGACTGCTATGGGACGCGGTTCTTTGGTGACGTCATTTGTGAGCAAGAACACTTCTGATATTCTTGCATTTACTTCCGAGGCGGCTGCCTACAACGGCCGAATCCACATCATCAACGAAAAGATGGCCAAGGAAAGCACCGGTCACGGTTCGCCGATGCCACTGATGAAACACGGCGGTCCAGGTCGTGCCGGTGGTGGTGAAGAGATGGGCGGAAAGCGCGGCATCTTGCATTATTTGCACCGCACGGCCATCCAAGGTCATCCGGACGATATCACAGCTATTACGCAGCAGTACCAGCCCGGTGCATCGCGCCCTGAGGCTGTACCGCACGTATTTCGTCAGCATTTTGAGGAGCTCGAAGTGGGCGCGACGGTGTACACAGCCAAGCATACCGTTACCGAAACGGATATCACGAACTTTGCCAATGTGAGCGGTGACAACTTCTACGCACACATGGACGCGACTTCTCTTGAGGGAACCATCTTCGAGGGTCGAGTGGCGCACGGATATTTCATCTTGAGCAAGGCAGCAGGATTGTTCGTTGAGGCGACAAAAGGTCCGGTATTGTTGAACTACGGTATCGATGAATGCCGATTCACCAAGCCAGTCTACCCTGGGGCTACTATCGGGGTGAAATTGACCGTAAAGGAAAAGATTGATCAAGAGAAACGCAGCGAGGATGATGTGGCTAAGGGCATCGTGAAGTACTACGTGGAAGTCTACGACGATACCGATGAGGTAGTTGCCGTGACGACCATCTTGACAATGGTGAAGAAACTAGACCAAGGCTGATGAATTTCGAGCGTTTCCCCGGCGCACAGTACGCTCGTGAAAATTGAATATTCAGTAGAACACAATACCCAAATACTATAATCGATGAACGAAGCAGTGAACCAAGGCGGAGTAAACGTGGCGATTGACGATCGCGGATTGGCGACCGTAGAATTTTTCCACCCGCTGTCCAATTCTTTGCCGGGCAAGGTCCTCGGAAAATTGGCCAATACCATAACCGAATTGGGCGAAAATGATGCCGTGAAACTTATCCTTGTGAGGAGCGCCGGCGAGCGTGCCTTTTGTGCAGGCGCAAGCTTTGATGAACTCATGGCCATTGAGGACTTAGATGCTGGAAAGGTGTTTTTCAGTGGCTTTGCCAATGTCATTAACGCCATGCGCAAGTGTCCGAAGCTTATTATCGGACGCGTTCAAGGGAAGGCTGTTGGCGGCGGCGTAGGTCTCGCATCTTCTGTAGATTATTGTTACGCCACCAAGCATGCGGCCGTGAAGCTCAGCGAGCTTGCGGTAGGTATAGGACCCTTCGTAGTGGGCCCAGCAGTGGAGCGCAAGCTTGGACTGGCAGGCATGTCAGATTTGGCCATTAACGCCACGGAATGGCGCTCTGCGCAGTGGGCTTTTCAACGCGGGCTGTACAATGATATTTTCGAAGATACTTTAACCATGGATGCGGCCATTCAAGCTTTAGCGGGCCGATTGTTGTCTAAATCCGTATTTGCTATGCGCGGACTTAAGAAGGTCTTCTGGGAAGGCACGGAGAATTGGGACTCATTGTTGGCAGAGCGTGCTGCGATCAGTGGGGAG
This sequence comes from Cryomorphaceae bacterium, assembly GCA_003455605.1. Lineage (GTDB taxonomy): Bacteria > Bacteroidota > Bacteroidia > Flavobacteriales > Schleiferiaceae > UBA10364. The sequence continues at coordinate 4,374 of DMQR01000063.1, forward strand.
TTAATTCTGAGCAAGGAAGCCAAAGACGCTATTAATGCCTTCAGAAACAAATAATTTAAATAATGTTAGTCAATCTTTCTCAATTTCCGCTCCTTCTCTGTAAAAGTTAAAGATTGTATGAGTCATTGCGCATGGCAGGAGCAAGGAGAAACTAAAATATTAGCGAGGCAGTTATATCTATAGCTGTATTCTCCTGGTGTCAAATCATATATTTTTATTTAGACTTATTATAAACAACTGAAAAACAATTATTTAGAATCAATCTAAACCTATATGGCTGTACTTTTGAAGCAAATTAAAAACTACAACTATGGAAATTCTAAAGCTTAGTAACAGCTGTGTCAATTGCCGCAGTTTAGAAGACCCTACTAATCTTTGTAAAACTCATCACGTAACAGTAAGTGTTGAAAACACGTGTGATTCGTTTGCAAACCGTCAAGAAAATTAATCCCATTTAAATCCCGAGTTAAAGCTCGGGATTTTTAGTTTTAAGGCCATTCTAATTTTTCGGGCATAGAGAGCTTCAATTTTTGAAATAAAGAGAGCAGATATTCTTTATAGTCTACCACGTTTTGTTGATTGACCTTGTGTAGTGGGATAATCCGAGTTAAACCTAATTTTTTCTTGAGTAACTCATCGATGTCTTCCCCAAATTTGCAGTATTTCGGGTAAAACATGCTTCCGAATCCCAAAACGCTGAACTGGATTGACGTGTTTTTTGGGATGCTATTCAGAGTACTTTTCCATTTTGATCCATTAGAAGGCGCCTCCCCGTCGCCGTAAGTTGCAGCGAAGACAAAAAGTTGTTCGATACCCTCCTTGTATTTAAACCCATTGATTGAGCTAATCCTGGATTTGATCCCTTGTTTTTTTAATTGTTTCTGAAAGCTGTATGCTACCGCCATTGTTTTCCCACTTTCAGAGGCATATAATATGCGTATCGGATGTGCTTTGGGCGAGAAAATTTTAATTCCTTTGAAACGCCATGCGCTCATTCTTATTCCTGTATAAGTGAAGTACAGCAGTAATAGCGCAATGCCTATCCAGCCAAAGGAAAGGCCGATGTTTCCTCTCCCTGTGTGAATGAACATACTCTTTGCATGCCATATTCTAGCATTAGAGTTGGCAGTATACGTAAGGATTTCAAACGGCTCTAGGATCAGTGTATAGGAGCCTAACGAAGTCTCTAATTCATAAGGTTCACCCGGGAAAAAGGGAAAAATGACTTGTTTAAATTGGCCTAAATCCTCCATCTTGAGTTCTTCGACGGCTGAAGATGTTGAGGAAGCGAAGTCGATAATTTGAAGGCTTTTAAAAGATAAAAACATTGCGGAAAGCAACAGCAGGATAATAGCCGGTGTTGCCAAAAGGCCGCCATGACTATGAAGCTCTTTGTATTTTTTCTCTGAGCGCCAAATTCTTTTGATCGATACTGTAGAGGAGTATTTATTGACCCATAGAACGACTCCAAATAGAGTCAAAAAAATAGTGAGTAAGGTGGTAAATAACATGATATACCTACCAGCGGCTCCAACAAGGAGGGATCTATGCAGTGTTGTTATCCATTTAATCCATTGTGGCTCTTTTCTAATTGGACCAAAGTAATCGGCACTAGAAGGGTCGAAATAACCTTTAACGACATCGCCCTTTTCATTTTCTACAGAAGCATATAAGCGGCGGTATTCGTCCTTACGAATTTCGTAAACAGCAGGGTATTTGGCTTCAAATAAAGAAATAAGTATTTCGAAACTATGATCGGATTCAACCTTTGGTATATCAACAATATTTTGGCTACTCGTATAGACCCCCAAAACACATCCTGTTAAAGAGGCCAAGAGCAGATTAATAGCAACAGTAATGCCTAAAATCATATGCAGGTTCCGACTACTCAAAAGCTATATGCTAGGGTTTATTGGACGATAAATTTTAAGTACCGAATGTAACCAGTGCCCTCATATTCTTGCTTTTTGGCGACTTCATTGATGGCTACATCAACTTCAGATTCGTAATATAGATTTTCTTCAACGGCTGTTTCAAAGCGTATATAGTAGTTTTCAGGCATATCATTAATGGTGAAAGTTATAACCCGCCGTTGACCTGCAGAAAGAGTTGCCCCAGTAATGCCATCGACTTTCCGTTTCGCTTTACCAAAGAACGACCACCAAGAATCAATCTCGTTGTACCATTCGGGATCCTCTCCTATAATTTGTAAAGTCTTTACGTATTCTTTTTTCTCATCCAATAACGACACGATTATATAGGCACCATTTCCTTCATAATTCTTCATTTGTATGAGGCAGCGTACTCTTGTTTCGATATTCGAAGCAATCAATAATAGTAGAATGAACGATATAAATAAACGCTTTGCGATTCGCATTCTTAAAGAAGTTCTTTTAAGAAATCTTCGAAACCTTTGAGTTTCTCATTTTGTAATGCAAGCTCTAACGGGGTTTCATCAAAAGAAGTCGTTATATCTTTAGACGCACCAAGCGATAAAAGTTTTTTTACCGGGTCTATAGATGATGCAGTCATTGCTGCTAAATGAAGAGCAGTTAGCCCGTCTTGGTTTAAGACATCAATATTATCTGTTATTGGCGTTAGTATGTCGAGGAGCTCCAATTTTGCTTTTTTCACCACCCAATGGAATATAGTGTTTTCACCAGACAGGGGGGTATTGAAATCGAGATTTACCTCTTTTAAAAGCGATACCTTCTCTGTGAAATCTGCAACGCTAATTGCTCTGTACCCCTCTAAAACGTATTCTTGAATAGGTTTATTTTTTTTGTCTGTAACGTGAGGATCACCCCCAGTTTCAAATAAATAACGGAGTACTTCCGGGCTGTTGTGTTTGGCGGCAAGCAAAACAGCAGTTTCACCTTTGTTATTCTGACAATTAATAATATCCTTAGTTGGCTCAAACTTACTGAGCTGTTTCACCTTCCATTTGGTAGTCAAGCTCATGAAAGCAGATCTGCCGGTTTCAGGTAGATCGAATACATTGCAACCGTTTTCGATGAGGTAGTGGATGCTGGTTGAATCGGCATTTCCTTGGGCGAGAATACCAAGTGCACTCTGCCCGTTCTTGGCCTTTGCCCAAAGATTTACTCCCTCTTCCTTGAGAAATTCTAGGATTTTTGGATTAGTTTTTTTCCCACGAATTGACATGGCGGCGTAATGTGCCGTAGTCCTACCTTTATTATCTATCCCTTTGTAGTCTACTCCTTTTGTTTTTAAACTTTTGAGCAGTTCAGTATTTCCGCCTTTGGAGGCGTAATGTGCCGCTGTTGCTCCGTGTTGGTCCGTATCACCTAAATCAAGCCCGTGAAGGTTAAAGTAGTTAATCATTTCGTTGGAGTTTAAAAAGGGTAAGAGAAGTAATAATGAATTTGCGCCATCTCTATTCGTTTCGGTTTTGGGCTTGGCACCCTTATCTATTATAAAATTATAGATGTCTTGATTTTTATTTCCTGTCACAGCTGTAAATGTTAATAGTGAATAACCGTGTTCGTCTACAATTGACATATCAGCTCCTTTAGCGTAAAGGCTCTTCATGAATGATAGATTATCGCTATATGCCGCCCAAAAAATATAAGTGCGACCATCGTGGGTTAGCTTATTTACACTATTTCCATTTTGAGAAAGGAGGTATTCCAATATATTAGAATCAGCTTTTTCTAAAAGAGCCCAGGAAAGAGCATCAAAAGAATACCGATTTAAATCTGAAGGATCATTGCCCTCAGCCACTAGAGACTTTATTCTCTCTATACTTGGATTTGATTTCCAGAAATTCCTGTCTAGCAGTTTATTCTGTCCTGCTGCATGTAGACTCACTATCAGTGCTGTAAATAGACCGAGCGCTATTTTTCTTATCATAACTATTTGTAACAATGTTTAAAGAGAGTGCCCCCGATTCGCTAGGGGCACTCTCTTATCTAACCCCTTACTAACTAAGGGTAATAGACGTATAGTTCAATATGTGATTTGAGCTTTTTACGCCATTTCCTTTTCGAGCGGACCTCATCTTTAAGCCACTGATCGTTCAGTGCGTACATGCTTTTAATCAAAGATTTACCTTCATATTTCAGGTAAACCTCTAAATCTCTTTTTTCGTCGTAAAAACCGCTCCAGACTTTGCGCACAAGCGCCCAGAACTCTTGGTTTTCTTCCCACCAGTCAATGGCATCTTGACAGTTAGAGTCTGCAATTCTTTTATATGTATTTACTCCTTTTTCATAGGCAAGAGTTTGGTCTGCCGTACTATCAGTTCTAAGAACCTTGGTATTGTCCTGCTCGTGTATCCATCCTTCAGTGGTAATCTCTTGACGATTTCTCCTGTGCATGACGTTATAATCACTGCGCTTTGTATACTCTCGTCTTGGAAGAGGCGCATCTGTGGCATTCTCCCAGTAGGTTCTCCCATTTTGATGGACCCAAGAGGCCGTTCCTTCGTAGCGTGGGCTGTCGTCTACCTGATATACTTTTTGTGTCCAGGTTCTCGGCTCGTTATCTGCATTGTCAACGTAAGTCCAGTTTTGGTCTTTATCGTAATGGTATTCGTAATCACTTTCATATATCCAATCTTGGCGCCAGTGTTTGACAGTCATACCGCCGCCAACAACAAGGATATGCTGAATCTGGATTTTATTTTCTTCTTCTCCCACTAATATAGCCAGTTCAGCACCTGCGTGAGCTGTATATCGATCGTGAAAATCATAGTCGGGTATGTCTGAGAATGTCTCTACAAATTTGAAGTCAATCTCAAAGCAACCGCACATGCTTTTGATGGCTTTACGGTCCAATTCTTTGGTATTCTCCTGAGCCTTGAGATGCAAACCACCAAAGAATATTAAAAAAAGAAGTGCAAGCGAGTATAATTTCATCTTAACGAACAATTATTCTTTTGGTGATAATATTAGAACCTCGCTGTACCGTGACCATATACATTCCAGTTGCATAGTCACTTACATCAACCACATAGTCTATTAAACCAAGGGGCTCTATATTTTCTTGATGAACGGTTTGACCTTGGAGGGTTGTAATCTGTATGCTACTGGCTTCTTGAGCATTGAAAACAACATGTGCGATATTATCTGCTGGATTTGGATATAGCGTGATATTCAGGGGCTGATTCTCCTCAATATCTGCTGCACTAATTAGTTCCTTGTGAAAGACAAATTCACCAGTCATTGAACCTCCAAAACCGGTCATGACCAGTCTCCAAAGGTTCCCGTCAACATCATCAACGAAGTAACATAAAGAATCTTCTATATTGAATGACCAAGTACTTGAGTTATAGCTTTTCCAGTCATAACCCACTGTGTTGATATTATCACTCAAGGAATGTCCAGCGAAAGATGTGGTATTCATTACATCAGCCACACCGCTCATTTTAGCCACTTCGACCCCAACATTAGATAACAATCCGGTAACACCGTAGTGAGTTCCCGGGAATAACTCCGTCACGTATTTGGTAAATACGAAGTCCCAAGAAGAACTTGCAGGCTCGCGGTTGATTTCAGTCTCTGCACGTATACTGTAATAACCAAAGTTGCGTCCTGAAAAACTACTCTTTGATACAGTTTCGTTTACCTCGTTAGTACCGTCAATATTAGCATACTTAAAGTTGAATGATCCGCTTGCGAGGGATTCAATTTGTAATTTTTTCATTGAACCGTTGTTTAGCTTTATCACAAAAAGTGAATCACCCAAAACATGGTGTGTTATGGTAGAATATATGCCCCAACCTAGATCCATAGGGTTAGAGGTTTTACCGGTATTAAAAGCACCTCCTGCCCAAGTAGTATCAGAATCGTAAACCATAGGCCAGGACGAAATTCCCGCTGTATCAAGGGTGGCCCAGTCGCTTGTGTCGCCATCAGGATATTTATAAAGTTCGGTTCCAATGGCGCCATTTATTCGAATGGTTGATCCATAACCGCTTGCGTCGAAAGCGATGTCCCAATCCGAATTGTCAATATTTGCGATTTCTCCCGCGTTGAGTGAATAGTAGCTTTGGTGAGCATAACCCGTAAAAATAGATACGGTATCGTAAACTCCTTGTGCAGACACATAAACGCCTAACATCAAGGAAGTAATAGTTAATAGTAATTTTCTTTCCATTTTCATCTTATTTTTATTTAGACTAATTCTAGATAAGTAAAATTAAAACAGAAAATCATATCTATAAACAACTATGTTAAATTTCTTTTATAGTTCTTGGAATTCGAATTGAGGAGCGCCTTTTTCCCCAGCTGAATTATAGAAATTCAGAAAGCGCAGCTTATAATAACGCTCTTCGTGGTCTGTAATGAGATAGCTTATGTTTGGATAGATGATAAAACCATCTTGGAAATCGTAGTACTTCCAATCGTATCCGATCGTATTCATGCCTTTCTTGTATTTGGCCATCAATGCGTGTTCACGTGTAATTTTTTGGAAGTCGATAGAATCGATCTTAACAGCTTCTACTTCATAGCGGTTTAATAAAACGCCAGTGACTAAATAAGGTGTGAAGGAACTGTCACTGACGAACAAGTGCATATATTGGGTAAAATGTAGGTCCCAATCTTCCTTCATGGGCTCGATTGCCTCTTTGCTATAGTTGAGCAAAGAGATACACGTGAGGTTGGTTGTGGCATCATGTTCCACTACAATGGTGGTGTCTATATTACCATTTAGGGTTCCAATTCGTATGCTATAGTTTAGAGGGTCGAGCGTATCTACTTTAAATTTTCTTTTACCAAGTGTGCTACCATTAGCGTTTACACCTAGATCCATCACATAGAACCCAGAGGAATCCAAGAATTGACCTGCAGCTGTACTGTCTAAATGACCGGAAGGATAGTCGTAATGCCAAGATAACGTACCTAAAGACCCTCCCCCTTCGAAGGGATTATTACCTTCATATGCGAGTTTACCCCCCCGAGAGTCGTTGATAATAATATGGTGCTGATTGTTGGAAAGAATTAGTCCTATATCCCATGAATTTTTATCGTTTTCTGCTACTAAGGAATTGGTCCCAAGATCGAAGTATATTTGTTTTTCGTAGTTGGGGCCCATTTCTAGTTGTGTAATGATTGCGTTCCCTCGGTCTGCAGGTTCAATGGGCAATTCCCCTGGGTCACAACCCACAATCAAGACCAAGAAAAAAACAATGGCGAAAACGGTTGTAAACCTCATCACTTCAAATTATAGTTGATAGACATGAATAATGAACGCCCCCAATTCATAGCGATGGCACTACCCACCGAACTATGCGCACCACCAACTGACCCACCACCAGTAACACCTACATTTTGAACATTCATTAAATTTTTTCCGCCTAAGCTCAAACTGACACCTTTTTTCTCGAAGTTTTTGGTAATGGTCAAATTGAGTGTATGGTAGTCTTCTACGAAACCTAGTTGAATTTCATCGTCTCCATCAATGTTGTAAGATGGGGTTCTTCCAGTATATTTCCAGAATACAGACATTTTCATATTGAGCTTTGCCATAGAGTAGGTAAAGCGTGAGCGTAACTCAGGTGAAAAAGAGAACGGCTCCACTGCCCTAAATTCAGAGACATGATTGTACCTGCCAATATAAGACCAGCCTATCAAGGCGTTGATTTTAGAGGTATTGAAATTTATATCTCCACTCATCCCGGTGCTCTTAAATAGCCCTATGTTGATGTAAGAGTATTCCTCTGTTCCAGGAACAAGCCCGAGAGAAATTAGGTTGAAGATGTGGTTGTAAAAGACGCTCTGGTTGAAAGTGACAAACAAGTTGTCCATGCGTTTACTTAAAAGATAAGAGCCACTGAAATTATGGCTTTTTTCAGCTTGAAGGTCAGGGTTACCGAATATATTATGATTTATGTCGACAAACTCAAAGTAAAGCTCTTTTAGGGAAGGCGCTCTAAATCCACTGGCATAAGACCCTCTAACCGTATAATCTCCTTTAGTATACTTTAGGTTTAGAGAAGGGATAACAGGGCTTAAATAAGCGGTGTTGTGGGATGTGCGAATACCAGGTCTAATTACGACGTTATCATTGATCTCTATTTCGGCTGTAGCATAAATGGCATAATCACCAATAGACTGCTTGTTATCGAGGATTCGTCTACCCGCGTTTTGCTCGAAATTGGCATCATATCCAAACTCGAAACTAGATCGAAGTAATTCATTGGAATAAATGAACGAACCTCGGCTCATTACAGTCCCAAACCAAGAGGTGTCTTGGTTGCTGGCTCCTGGAATTAATGTACTTTCAAGGGTAGTCAAATCATTGAAATAGGTATTCTTAATTCGCTTAAAATCATTATACGCCGTCAAGATATTCCAATCGTCTCCCCAGGGTAATTTGCCTTTGAGCTTAATTCCGACATTATTTCTGTAGGTGTAATAGAAATCGTCAAACGCATTTTCGTAATAGGGTAGTTTTGGAAACCCTCTATTCGTAATTTTTTCTTGGAATGATGATAAATAGGGTGAAAAATGGAAGTTCCCCTTATTAAAAGTATAGTCAAGCTTTCCAAAGTGCTGTCCTTTCATATTCCACTGGATGGATCGATTGGTATCTGCGGGCTCTGCTACTGGGAATTTGAAAAAGGCGTCGTTTGGATTCCATCCGTCAAAGAAGCGACGGCCGCCACTTAGTCCAATAATATGAGCTCCTTTTTTATAGCTAAAATCGCCATCTGTATTGTACTGTCCCACAGATTCCCAATAGTTATTAATATGTATTTTACGCCCTGTTTTCTTCTGCTTTTTTGTGATGAGGTTTATGGTTCCGGCTAAAGCATCTGTGCCGTAGTTAACAGAAAGTGGCCCCTCGATTAGTTCAATCCTTTCGATAGTATTCAGGTTGATTTGACTAAGGTCTATATTCCCGTTTAATCGTCCTATGACCGGAACACCATCAATTAGAACTTTTACGTTTTGACCACTTAGACCTTGAATGCTAATAGCTGAACCTAAAATATTATCTTGGCTCACACGCATTCCCGTTTCCATACGCAGTAAATCTCTTAGATTGACCGCAGCTTGTTCAGCTATTTGACGTCTGTTTACAACACGGACAAGGTGCACAGATTCACCAACAGTCTTCTTCTCGTGTTGTGCTGTTATGACCACTTCCTCGAGAATATTGTTGATAGTTGTATCGACCTGTGCGCTTGCAAAAAGAGTGCAGATAAATAAAACTGAAAATGTATAAACTTTCATCATGCTCTAACGAATTTGGAAGTTCTTTTACCAGAAATGTATTAGCAATAATCCCATACTTTAATAGAAGTCTTTTTGGTCATCTTTAAAGATCAAAATATGACCGTTTATTACAGGGAGGCCATCGCATTTATGTGCGTCTAGTCTTTACAAAGATACACAATTTAGAATGAGTCTAAATAATGTATATTTGAAAAAATCTATTTAATCATGAAAGCTACAATCCACACAATTTGTACTGTTATACTCGGGCTATTCTTCATTTACAAGGGGATAGATAAAATACCGATTAAATTAAAAGCCATTTCGCAAGAAGACATAATCGCTACTATTGTCGAGAAAAATTCATATGAACCTCCTGTAGGCTATAAAATCACCATGAACACAATGCGCCAATCAGGTTTTATCCGGGTCATCTCATTTTTTCAAATTTTGGCGGGGGTGTTGATGATCATTCCAAAAACTAGGTTAGTAGGATTGTTAACTCTAGTACCTATCATTTTAAACATTTTTTTGATGCACGTATTCTTTGATAATAGAATTGAAGAAAATATTTTGACGGGCAGTATTTTGATAATGAACGTGGTCCTATGTAGCTATTATTACAAAAGGATTCAATTGATAATACTTGGCGATTGAGGCGCTAAATATTTAGCAAAGAGAATTACAAGTATAAAAGCCGCCCAAATAGGGCGGCTTTTATGATTTTTAGGGTCGAATGCTTACTTAACAAATACCTTAATAGAGGCACTCATATCGCGACCGTAAGAGGCGTGTATGCCGTTGGCAAACTGCATGCCCAAACGAACTACTCCCAGAGGGAGGATTACAGTATCTGAGGTTTGGCCGCTTCCGTAGTGAATATTTACACTATCAGCCGGGATTACTTCGCCTTTTGCAAGGAATGCATTTCCAATCAACAAGTGATGGTGGCCTGTACCTTCTATAATTTCGCCTGATGGACGCACTTCCATGCCTTCTACGCCGAACTCAACGTAAACAGGGTTGCTTACCGTATCGCCGTTTTCGAGGTTGGCAAAGAATACGCGGCCAGTAGCTTCGTCCATTTCCTCAGGAGCCAAGCTCTCGTGGTTGTGGTCGTGGTCTTCGTGGTTTTCTGCTGGGGCCTCTGCAGGCTGGCTACAGCTAAATGTGATGGCGCCTAGCGCTGAAAGTAGAAGTGTTTTTTTCATGTTATTCAAAGTCAATAAGTACGTTATTCTTTTCAACAGCATCACCCACGGAAACGTTCACAGATTTTATTATTCCATTTTGTTCGGCTTTGAGCATGTTTTCCATTTTCATGGCTTCTA
>DMQR01000108.1 GCA_003455605.1 Cryomorphaceae bacterium
CGTGCAACGCCTCAGGGGCATGTTCTACTTCTCCGGCAATTCGAGAGATGAAGGTGGACATGGATTATTGAAAAAGATTGCTCCCTTCAATGTACTCAAAAACCGCTTTAGGAAGGAGGTTTTGTAATGGTTTTCTATCCTTGAAACTTTGGCGAATCATCGAGGCGCTGATCTCCATGCGTGGGGCATCCACTACCGCCACATTTAGGTATTTCTGTGCGGCTTCTACTGTGCCTTCATAATCGCCGCCTATACGCGGGTAGACCAAGGTTCTGTGGTTATCTATGATGCTCTCGTAATTCTGCCATTTGTGTAAGGAGCGCAGATTGTCTTCACCCATAATCAGGGTGAAGTTTGCCTCGGGATGCCTCTCGCGCAGGTAGGCCATGGTTTGAGCTGTGTAATTAGGTTGTGGTAGGCCAAATTCGATGTCGCTGGGCTGCATGTTTAATTGGTCCTCTAAAGCGAGGTAGGCTAAATGTAAACGCTCGCGATCCGGCAATAGCGTAGATTTCTGCTTGAAGGGGCTGTGAGGGGTAATGACGAAAAGAACTCGGTCAAGTTCGCCGTAATTAAGCATGTATTCTGCCAAGACCAAGTGCCCCACATGGATGGGGTTGAAGGTGCCGAAAAACAAGCCGATATTTCCCTTCATCTTATATTGCTAAAAATGCTTCCAACAGGGCTTTTGCCTCAGCTTTGGCCCGGTCCAAATCGTCGTTGATGATGATGTGGTCGAAGCCGTCGCATTGTTCCATTTCCCACGTTGCTTTTTCAATGCGCTGGGCGATTTTTTGGGCGGAATCGGTCCCGCGTGCTCTTAACCTGCGCTCCAATTCTTGAATACTCGGTGCCTGAATAAATAATGCCAAGGCACGATGGCGGAACTGCTTTTTCAGATTCAACCCACCTACGACATCAATATCGAAGGCCACCGCTTGACCTTGTGACCATCTCTTCTCCACTTCGCTTTTTAGGCTTCCGTAATAGGTGTCTTTATAAACCTCTTCCCATTCCAAGAAATCCCCGGCATCAACCTTTTGACGAAATTCTTCGGCGGTTAAAAAGAAATAATCCACGCCATGCTGTTCTGATCCTCGAGGGGCTCGAGAGGTGGCGCTGATGCTAAAGCCAAATCCTTCTACGGTCTCCATCAGGTAATGAACCAAGGTGCTTTTTCCGCTGCCTGAGGGTGCGGAGAAGATGACTAATTTTCCGGATGTTGATGCGCTCATAAGTAGAGGAAATTTGTGACAAATTTAATGGGATGTGGGCGCAATGCGTTATATACTTGGATAAACCTTAGAGGGTATTCCCTACTTGCTCTTTGATCTTTTCTAATTCGTCTTTCATTTCTACGACGAACTGCTGCATAGGTGCGTAGTTGCTCTTGGAGCCGAGTGTATTGATTTCACGGCCCATTTCTTGAGCAATGAAGCCAAGCTTCTTTCCGCTGGCAGCCACATTCATAGTTTCACGGAAATACTTGAGGTGGTTGGTCAATCGAACTTTTTCTTCGTTGACATCGAGTTTTTCGATGTAGAAGATGACCTCTTGCTCGTAGCGGTTTTGGTCGACTTCCATGCCTTCTAATCCCTTTAGGAGTTTCTCGCGAATCGCTTCCAAACGTGCTTGTTCGTGCGGGGCGATGCCGATTAAAGCGGCCTCGATGGCATCTAGTCTTGCGCTGAAGTCTTTGGCGATAGAGGCGCCTTCTTGGCTGCGGAATTCAGAGAATTGGTCCAATGCCTCATCTAACAAACCTTGCAAAAAGTTCCATTCCTCTTCGGTGAGTTCAGATTTTGTGCTGTCCAATACATCCGGCATGCGCATTATAGCGGCGATTAAATCTCCCTTGACGCCCATCTCACGTTCCAAGGTGGTCAATTGCTCGAGGTATGTTTTGGCTAAATCCATGTTGATGGCGGCGGCGCTTTCGATGCCTGTGACCTCGGCGTAGATGTTGATGTCTATCTTACCGCGCAACACTTTTTTTCCCACGTATTTGCGTATTTCTAATTCCTTTTCACGGAATATTGGCGCCACACGTGCGTTCAAGTCAAGGCCTTTACTGTTGAGTCCACGGATTTCCACAGTGATCTTTTTACCGGCTACTTGGCCAACGGCCTTACCGAAGCCTGTCATGCTTTGAATCATGGGAGTAAATTTTTACTAAGGTAGGAAAACAAAGGTATCCCTAGGCTTTAAAGGAGCGCCCGTATAAACTCACAAAATAGACCCCTATGAAGATACACAAGCCCCCACCCAACATATTGAGCGACCAAGGTTCTTCAGCAAAAATCAAACTGAGTATACTCGCAATCAAAGGCTGCAAATAGATATAGGCCCCAACCGTAGCAGGATGTAAGGTTTTCAAGGCGATGATGTTCCCGAGGTAGGTTAAAAAGGTCGTTCCTAGGACCACATAGGCAACTGATGTGATGATGCTCTGGTCCCAAAGGTCCCATTGGATGCCTGGGATTTGGGGACCGCCGAAGGGGAAGACCAGAAAAATCCCAAAAGTGAAGACCCATCGAATGACAAAAAGTGCATTGTATTTCGTCATGAGGGGTTTGACGATCACTAAATAGACGGCGTAGCTGGTAGCATTGACCAAAACAAAGAGATTGCCTTTGGCGACATCGCTTTGAAAGAGTCCATTGATTTGCCAATGGGCCCCTGATAAAATCAACCAAAGTGCTCCCACCGCACCGAGGGCAATACCAAGTACCTTAGGTGGGGTGATACGTTCCTTGACCAACACTGCGCCTGCTACTAAGACGGCAATGGGTCCAATTACCATCATGATAGAGGCATTAACGGGCGTGGTGATGGCGAGGCCTTCGAAGAAAAATAATTGGTTTGTTGTGACTCCAAATACCGCGCAGAGGACTAGCCTCAGAATATCGGCTTTAGGCAGGTGGTGAATACGGTTGGACCCCGACCATGGCAATAGTACCCAAAAAAGGAGGGCGGCTCCTGTAACACGGAATTGGATAAACGCCCGTGGCGGTACCGCCGCCTGCATCGCGTTCTTGGCGATTAGGAAAGAGGCGCCATAAATCAAAGCGACCCCTAGCAGAGCAAGGTGTGCGGTTAGGATGGTTTGACGTGAGGACGCGTTCATTATGCTAGGGCTGCTGCGGCCGCATCGACTACCTTTTTGCTATTGCCGATGAAAATTTGGCCATCAAGTACTAGTACCGGGCGCTTAAGGAAGGTGTATTCGTCGATGATTAGTTGGCGGATATCGGCCTCGCTCAGGTTTTTATCCTTCAATCCGAGCTCCTTGTATTTACGGGCTCGTTTGGAAAAAAGTGCTTCTGCCGAACCGGCGAGTGCAATTATTTGATCTACTTGGGCCTCAGTCATAGGCTCGGTTTTAACGTCCTGGAGGGCGCAACCGTCCGTATTCCACTGGGCAAGGATGCGTTTGCTAGTATCGCAGGTGCTGAGGTAATAGATGTGCTTCATGGAGTTGTTATTTAGCGAGCCAAGGTTGTGGGTCTTGGATATCAGCATCTTTCCAAAGTCCGAACTGGACCATGGTCTTGCCGTCCTCGTCCGTGAAAGCCTGACCAATAGGTTCTTTGAGGCTGATGATATCACCAGATTTCACCTTTACGTTAATCAAATTACTGTAGACTGTAAAGTAATTACCGTGGCGGATGAGGACCATGATATTTGCACCAGGGATCGGCACGACCGAGCTGACCTCACCTTCAAATACTGCACGAACGATGGTACCGTCGTAAGAGCTTATTTCAATATGTGGGTTGTCGACGATGACTCCTTTTACGACCGGGTGTTCGTGCTTTCCGAACTTACCGGTGATGAGCCCGCGCTCCACTGGCCAAGGCAGTACACCCTTGTTCGAGGCAAAGTTGTTGGCGAGTGCACGCGCCTCCGGAGTCATGGCATAGGCCGGACCATCATCACGAACGTCCATGCCCTTTTCTTTTCGGGTCTTCTCGATAAGTGCCTTCAGGGCTTTATTCGAGGTACGGCTGCTAAAATCCTTGCCAGTAATCAAGCCCAATTCCTTAGCGCCTTTCTCTAATTTATTGCGCTCAGCACGCTCCTTGGCTTTGCGCATTTCCTCAGCGATGATACGCTTGATTTGTTGTTCGAGCTGCTTCACTTCACGCTGCTTTTTCTGAATGTCATTCTTGATTTCAGATTCCTTGCTGTGGAGTTCCTTAACGGTAGTTTGCTGCTCGTTGGCATCGGCCTGCAAGGCAAGTTTTTCTCCCTGCTCCGCTTGTTGAATGGCCAATTTTTCAGCCTTCTGCTGAATCAG
>DMQR01000137.1 GCA_003455605.1 Cryomorphaceae bacterium
ATGCTGGTACACCCCCGGTTTATTAGGGAGGGTTTTGAGCAAGTTGGTGATGTGTTCGCTTACCGCCATGAGTCAAAGATAAAAAAGGCCCGGCTCCCTTTGGGGCCGGGCCATGTGTTCTCGTCTTAAGAGAGTGGGTACATGTTTGAGACGCTATTGAGCATCCATGATGGTTACGGTTCCATTGACAACATATTGGTAGTTATCTGAAGCGTTCAATAGCTCTAGCGTGTAGAAGTACACTCCATCAGCTAGTTTGACGCCGTTCATATTGGTTCCGCGCCATGGGTTAGAGTTGTCGTAAAGGTAATTTGATTGCCATACGCGATCGCCCCAACGATTGTAGACTGACAACTGACTCAAATCTTCATAATCGTCTACGTTTTGGATTATGAAGCCGTCATTTATACCGTCGCCGTTTGGGGTGATGAAGTTCGCTACAACAACTGTATCTGGAACAGGAGGGGTTGTGATGATAATAGGCAAACAATTGGAGTATGCGGTGTACTGCGTATCCGTTGGGTTGGTCGTACGAATGCAAACACGGTATTCACCTGGAGCTAATTCTACAAACATTTGGTACGACGTATCAGGAGCCAAGACTGGGTTTTGTGGCGAAGCTACGTGATCGTGAATCCATTCACCCATCCAAGTACCAGCGATTTTCTCTTGCAAGAATACAGTGTAGCTGTCGACAGCCCATCCATTATACTGATTCCATTGAAGATTTATAGCAACAGTGTCTGGATCAACTATAGGCACAATACCATTATCTCGCTCCAAAAGAATGCTATGAATGTCGTTAGAAGCCCCCTGCATATCGTCGTTGAGCTTCATATCAATACGGTAATCGTAGCTATCCTGGTCTACTTTAATGAAGCCGATCTGACTATCTTTAAAGTCGTACTTATATTGATTGAAGACGGTACCAACTTTTGCGTACGTTGCAGCTCCTGGGTCTTTACGGAAGATTTGCCACTCTTGGAAGAGGTAATCCGGGTATGAAGAAGTATCGGCACTCCACTCAATGACTGGGTTTTGATCTTTCTCTATGGTAACATTCTCCATCTCGTAGATGGCGTTGAAACACCCTGTAACGTTCAACTGAATCGTATCAAACTCATTCATTGGGAAACCACACTTATTTAATAAAGTGTTTCCATCATTGCCCACTTTCGAATACAAGAAATACTTGCCGTTTTTGGAAAGTGGCTTGAACAACTTAATGGTCATTTGAGTGGCTTCGTTGTTCGCATCACAGTTCGCAGTAAAGGACTCAATGGCCAACGGCTGTCCATCTGGCTTGGTCAAACGGAAGTCAGTACCGTCAGGTGAGATTGATGAGCAGTCTAGTTTTACTTTGAATTTCAAGGTAACAGTAGAATCTAAACAGTTATAGTCTACGGTTGGAAGACCGTTATCAGGATCTTGATAGATCCCAGGAGCCTGGTAGTCCAATTGAACACCTGCCTGTGCCTGAGGAGTACAAAGTGAGGCGATGGCAATCTGCATGTCGCGGTTTACTTCACCAATCTTACGCCATACATAAAGCGTTGAATCATAACGGTACTCATCCACGGTAACCGCCATTACATCAATCTCTACCGAGGCAGGCTTAAAGGTGATTAAACCAGTATTAGGGTTCATGGTTAATGATTGCGAAGGTGAGGTGGTAATGGGCTGGTCGTAAGTCCAACCCGCCGCATAATTAATATTGGTAGGCGTGCACGATCCTCCATATCCAGCCTTTACATGGGAAATACGGTAGAATAGAGAGTCACCATCAGGTTCCACAGTACTTTGCTTCCAATTAAAAGTACGACCGACACAAAAAGCACGTACAGGTTCAGAAACGAATTCTGGCGATGTATTTTGGCCTATTTGGTTATTCAATTTAGCTTCAATGTAGAACCCTTGACTTGAAGGGTTAACGATATTGTCAACCGCCGGGTTGCGACAACAAGTACTGAAGGCAAAGGTCCAGTCAGGAGCATTACCTGGTAAAGTGATTTCTCCTTCATAAGTAACCACGTTAATGGTTACACCTGCATTCGTACTACTTACACAATCAAAAAGTGTGGGTGCCACCACTCCCTGACCACTCGTGCCTGGAGGAATTTCCGAAAGAGTGGTGCTCACAGTAGAATAGTTAGCCGAACATGCATATACCGTCGCACTAGTCGGCAAGGTAATGCCAGAAACATCACGGTATAAACGCATGATGAGTTTATACTTATGCGTACCGCCTGATGAGCTGATGTATTCGTACTGAATATCACCCCCTGCATTGTGAGAAGCCTTCGCTGTGCCGGTATAAGCGAGAATGGCAACAACGGTAAAAATGGTTTTGAAAAAATTCTTCATTTCCTTGGTATTGTAACTAACCTAAATGTAGGAATCGTAAATATCTCTAATTCTTGAGTCTTGAGCAAGTAGAATGAGTAAACGATTTGATTCACTTAGAGAGGAGCATAAACATAGGGATAAAGCCCAATAATGCGCCGCTTAAAAGCTCTTGAAGCGTGTGTCTTTTAAGTTCTAATCGGGCCCAAGTAAGCGCACCGAGAACCATTGCTCCGATGACCAAATGCTCGATTTCTCCACCGCCATAGCGTTGATGCAAACAGATATATAAGGAATACAGCGCAAAGACCCCTGCCGCATGTGTACTGCTTTTGAAAAAGGGCAGTAAGATAGTGCTGATTATGACCACAAGAGCGCTGAGGTATATGGTCCAAGTGATTTCAATGGGCACTCCTGCACGCTCCAAATGATTTCCGGTCGCAATCATAGATGCTGCACCTACCAGATAAGGGTAAATACGCTCCTCTCGTTTGACCAAATGCAGGCTAGAGATGGTACCGGTCAAGCGGAGAATGACTATGCCGAGAAAGGGGCCAATATAAGTACCTAAAAACACTGTCATGACCACTCGCGCCACGAAGTTCCATTCAAAAGTCTCCGGCAGGGCACCAAGTATGAGGACGGTGCCGATAGTAGGCATGATTCCTGGGTGTAGGGTGTGACTGAGGAATTGGGCGATGTAGTGCCTGAGGCGTTCCATTAGAGCTGTTTGCGCATTCGTGCGACTGGAATATCCAATTGTTCTCTGTATTTCGCTACCGTTCTGCGTGCGATGGGATAGCCCTTTTCCTTGAGAATGGTCGCCAATGCATCATCTGTCAGCGGTTTACGTTTGTTTTCTTCGGCTACGGTATCCTCGAGAATCTTCTTGATTTCACGCGTACTCACTTCCTCACCGTCGGTATTGGTCATGGACTCCGAGAAGAACTCCTTGATCAAAAATGTACCGTACGGGGTTTGAATGTATTTGTTCGAAGCCACACGAGAGACGGTAGAAATATCCATCTGAATTTCCTCGGCTATATCCTTCAAAATCATCGGGCGAAGTTTGGTTTCATCACCTGTGAGGAAATACACTTTTTGGTATTCCAAAATGGCTTGCATGGTCAACATCAGGGTTTGCTGACGTTGTACTATAGCGTCAATGAACCATTTGGCGCTATCCAGCTTTTGCTTGACAAAGAGCGCGGCTTCTTTCTCGGCCTTGTTCTTTTGCTTGCTCGCTTTGTAGTGCTCGAGCATATCTCGGTATTGTCGGCTGAGACTGAGTTCTGGGGCGTTTTTACCGTTCAGTGAAAGCTCTAATTCACCTTCTACGATCTGCAAGTTGTAATCCGGAATGATGTTTTCGGTGGGGCGGCTGAGGTTGGAAGAGCCGCCGGGTTTAGGATTTAATCGGCCAATTTCCTCAATAGCACCTTTCAGCAGTTCCTCATCTACCCCTAGACGGTCCATGAGCTTTTGGTAGTGGCGCTTGACAAATGCATCGAAGTAATTATCAAGGATAGTCAGAGCCAATTCTACTTTCGAAGTCCCATTCTTGCGTTCGAGTTGGAGCATCAAACATTCGCGTAAATCGCGTCCTCCAACGCCCGGAGGATCCAATTCTTGAATAATTCCTAACATCTTTTCTAGAAGCGGGATTTCAGTAAACACTCCTTGCGAGAAGGCAAGATCATCCACGATATCTTCAAGGGAACGGCGCAGGATGCCATCATCGTCAATCGCGCCTACCAAATAAATAGCCAAGGCGAGATCCTCGTCTTTGAGGTCTCGAAGGTTCAGCTGGGACACGAGGCTTTCGTGAAAACTCTCATTAACTACGACCGGGGCTTCGTAGAGTTCGACGTCGGAGCTGTAATTATTGCTTTTGGTACGGTAATCCGGGGTATCCTCATCACCGAGGTAATCGTCCCAATTGACCTCTTCTAAACTGTCTCTGACTTCGCGCTCGTCCGTATCTATGGTGACGTCGCTATCAAAGGTGTCCTCTGATTTATCCTGGCCTTCGAGCAGGGCGGGGTTTTCTTCGATTTCTTGTTTGATGCGTGCCTCCAAACTTTGGGTTGGCAGCTGCACGAGCTTCATGAGCTGAATCTGTTGTGGACTCAGCTTTTGTTGAAGTTTCTGTGCGAGGGTCTGCTTTAGCATAGGTTGGGGAGGTGGGGATTAGAAGTTTGCGCTTGCCGGAGTACGTGGGAATGGGATGACATCGCGGATGTTGCCCATGCCCGTACAGAATTGGACCAAACGCTCAAAACCTAGTCCGAAACCACTGTGCACGCACGTTCCGAATTTGCGAGTTTCGAGGTACCACCACAATTCTTCCTCAGGAATTCCTACGGCAGCGACTTTTTCCTTTAATATATCATGACGCTCTTCGCGCTGCGACCCACCGACTATTTCACCGATACTCGGGAATAAAATATCCATGGCCCGAACGGTCTTGCCGTCGTCATTTAAACGCATATAGAAGGCCTTGATAGAGGCAGGGTAATCGAAGAGGACTACAGGAGCCTTGAAGTGCTTCTCAACCAGGTAGCGCTCGTGCTCACTTTGTAAATCTGCGCCCCATTCATTGATGAGGTATTTGAATTTCTTCTTTTGATTTGGCTTGCTGCGCTTCAAGATTTCGATGGCATCAGTGTAACTCAATCGAACGAAATCATTGCTCACTACGAACTCTAGTTTCTCGATCAACCCTTGCTCTGAGCGCTCGTTTTGAGGCTTAGACTTCTGCTCATCGGCAAAGCGTTGGTCAAGGAATTGAAGGTCTTCGCGACAGTTGTCGAGCAAGTATTGAATACAGTATTTGAGGAAGTCTTCCGCCAAATCTA
>DMQR01000134.1 GCA_003455605.1 Cryomorphaceae bacterium
CCTATCACCCAGGTAATTGTGCGTTCATCTGCGAATATTCAGAGCGGTGGTCGTACGAAGGCTTCTGCTTTCATTCATGGATCATTATTGTTGATCTGCGCCTATGCCATTCCGAAGGTGTTGAATATGATTCCTTTGGCTGCGCTTGCAGCGATTCTATTGATTGTTGGATGGAAATTGGCCAAGCCGGTGTTATTTATCGCCATGTGGAAAAAAGGACAAAGTGAGTTTATTCCCTTTACGGTAACCGTGGTAGGTATCGTAATGACAGACCTTTTAACCGGTATTGCTTTGGGATTGGTCGTGGCCATCGTCTACATATTATGGGACAATTTCAAGCTGCCATATAAGTTTGATATTAAGAACTACAAAGCGGGCCAGCCTATTCGTATCGAATTCAGTGAAAGCGTGAGTTTCTTGAACAAGGCGAGTATTCAACGAACCTTGAACACCCTGCCGGATGGCGCTAGCGTAGTACTTGATGCACGTAATTCATTGCGTATCCACCCAGATGTGGTGGAGATCGTGGAGCAATTCCAAATAAATGCTGCTACTCGTGATATCACCGTTGAATGTTTAGGGTTTGATGCAACAGTATCGGAAACGCCGCTTCAAGATTTTGACCAGCATGTGCTTAATAAGCCCAAAGTGAAAGTAACCGGGGTTAAAAAGCTATTCAAAGGAAAATAATATGAAACATTGCATTGCGGTCTGGGCCTTCTTACTCTTGGGTGGGAATGCTCATGCCCAACAGCAATGGTCCATAGAGCTCGGTTATCTTAGGGCATTCCATAAAGATTTAGGTGTTACCCAACAAGATTGGATTTTAGTGGACGGTACATGGACAGATCCTTTAAACTTACCGGGTCAGAGTACCTACGCCTTTACCTTTCGCGATACTAGTTGGTTTTATAGGTTTAACCACGATTTACCGATATTCACTAGTCGCATACCCTTATCAGTATCGAAGAATGAGCAATGGGAGTTGGATCTCATCCAGAGCGTGATATGGAATTCTTGGCGGCAGATTGCCTTCATGGCCGGATTAGATTTCCGATTCCATCCACATGAAAGAATAAGTCTCGGTATTCAAGGAGGATTACTAAGTGGCTACCACGATGTCAATGATTTACTCAATCCAACTCTAGAACCCTTGGAAGGTGAAGGGGGAGGAACGCTACTCGGTGGCAATGCCACGGCGGATGTGTATCTCTCGGAACATTGGGCCGTGAGGGTGAGCTACAACCCGCTCGTAACAGGCCTCGGCCTGCTATATAAAATTTCACCAAAGAAATAAGGACGTTCGGATAATAGTTCTTTACTTGGTCAAGTATGAAAATTACTTTAGAACGATTTGACGATGCCTTCGGCTTCAAAGCCACCGCAGGTCAGCATGAAATGATATTAGATACTTCCGAGGATTTCGGTGGTCACGATCAAGGATTTCGCCCCATGCAGCTGATGTTAATCTCATTAGCCGGTTGCAGCGCTATTGATATCGTACACATTTTAATGAAGGGCAAACATTCCATTAGTGATTATAGTGCTGAGGTAAACGCGACAAGACGCGCGATCTTACCCAAGATTTTTTCGAAGATTGAAATGACCATCACGGTCGATACGGATGCTTCTGATAAGGTGCTTGAACGAGCTGCCCGGCTGACTCGTGAAAAATATTGTAGCGCATATGCCGTGCTTGAAGCTTCGGGCCCGGTTGAACTTATTTTAAAACGTGCCTGATAAGTAGTCCTTTAAAATTTTGCCTGCAAGGTGGTCAGGAGTATTCACAATCGTTTACTCATTGTGCGTCAGGCACGAGGTTCAGTTTGGAGTGTCTTTACTATCTTCACAACGTGCAGAAATTACAGGCTATCTTTCTACTGCTATTTACCTGCTATGGCAGTGCATTAAACGCTCAGTGCTCCGTTGATGTGGGACAAGATTCGTTAACGGCTTGTGTCGGGGATACGATTTTTCTAAACGCATCGGGTTCAAATGAATACCTATGGTCTCATGATGCATCATTGAGCTGTGATACCTGTGCCTCGCCTTATATTATTTTATCAGATACATCAACTTATGTATTGGTAAAGGGTACGAGCCAAATCAGCCAAATGGCCACTAATGGTAATTTCTCCAGTGGCAATTCGGGTTTTTTGACGGCCTACAACTATAATGCTACTTCCATTGTGCCCGCGGGCACCTATGCCATTGGACCAAACCCTAGCGCGGTTCATCCGTCTTTTGGGAGTTGGGGAGATCACACGTCGGGCACCGGGAATTATATGTTAGTCAACGGTTCTACTGTTGGTAATACAATTCTCTGGCGACAGATTGTGAGTTTTCCACCGGGAGTCCAAGTGACAGTGAAGTGGTGGATGCTAACTTTCGCAACGCCACATGCATCACTGCAATTAAAACTTGCAGGATCCAACATAGGAAACCCGGTAAGTACCCCAAACTCAACCGGGTCTTGGTCGCAAGCCACACGCACCTTCACCGTTCCTTCTTCCGGGAGTGCCACTATCAATTTAGTAACGCTTAGCAGCGCAGCGGCAGGGAACGATTTCGGAATTGATGATATTTCTTTCCACTACGTATGTGAGTCTTATGATACGGTTTGGGTTTCACCTAGACGTGATACTCAGATACTTTTGGATTCTACCATGCTCTTTGATTGTGATAGCCTGTGCTTTACCCTGGATAATTCATTAGACTCCCTTGGATTGTTGAGCTACCAGTGGGTGTTGAGCGATGGTACTGTAGATACCTCATCGACCTTTATACATTGTTTGGTGGATTCGGGCAATTACAGCGGATACTTACTTACCACTTCCAACGAGGGTTGTACAGACAGTGTCGCATTGCCTTCAATGCGTGTGGGGTATACACGAAAACTTGATAGCTTAGTAATCGCATCAGATGGAAAGTACTATCTGAATGGCACTTGGGTTTTAGATCCATCGGCAATTATCGGATTAGGGGCTCATTTTGAGGTTTACTCAGGTTCCCAAGGCTTTGATAGTTTATACATTTCTTACGGAAGCAGTGGATTGAGCGAGCCAAGTATAAAGCCAAATCAAGCCGCCCATGGATGGAGTCCAGTGGCCCTTTTCTTCGAACCACAAACCATTTGTGCCTATCTCTATACTGCGGACGGATGTATGGATTCCTTGTGCCAGGATGTGGCCTTCTTACCAACGATGACGGTCCCAAATTTCTTTACACCAAACGGAGATATGGTCAATGACCGTTTAGATATTGTTTCAGATAATGCGGATGAGTTGCACCAGCGTATTTATAATCGTTGGGGCCAATTAGTCTATGAATCCTTCCGAACGGATGAATCTTGGGACGGTACCTTTAATGGTGCGCCAGTTGCAGAAGGGGTATACTTCTTAGAGATTGAGGCGAGCAATGCCTACAGCCAGGAAAGAGAAATCATTGTTCGACATGCCGTTCATGTGATGCGATAAAGGATTCCAAAACATTTCTTGAGAGAGGAATAGCTTCGAAGTTATATGGCTTAGCGGGAAAGGGTCGTGACTTCACTAACACTTGTCGCTTATATACCCAGCAATTTACGGAGGCGTCGCGCGGTATTTGATCGCTTCGCCCAATAGGGATGTGCCTTCAGATCTAAAGTATGGATGTACTTAATTCGCTGCTCAAAGGTTGGTCCATGTTGTTCTAGCCAATGCTTGAGATAGGGGATCCACCAATCTTTCGTGCTCCAGTAATGTGCGATAAAAGGCTGGGCTTCTTTTAGAAGATGATTTTTATTCAAGGCGAGGCTTAAAGCCAATTGTTCTAGTAGTCTCGGCGGAGCCTGTGTTTCCAAGTAGCTATCGCACAGCGCAATGGCTTGCTCAATAGCCTCACCGTAACCAGGAGGGAGCGCGATCACTCCGGCGTTGAACATAGCGCTTTGCGCTGTTGTGGTGATGCCCTGGAAAGTTTTTTGGTCCAATTCCCGCAATGTTCTTCGCTCGGTTTTGGTGTTCAGGGTACCTAATGCACCTTCGTTGAGATGCATCATCGGAGCGGATAATTGAGCCTGTAAACCAGGGAGGTCCAGCGCTAAGGTGTCGGCATCGAGGTAGAGTATGGGGTCGTTGGGATACAATGCGCACAGATCTGCAATTACTTGCATTTTAATGCGCCAAAAGAAACCCTTCGGCCCTTGCCATTGCGTGAGTTGTTCTGGGGTGAGGATATGTTGTATAATAGGCCAACGCTGCCCTATACTACTCTCATCCGTATAGAGATGTATTTGAATGTCCGGCGCCTCTTTCTTGCAGAGTAAGATGGAGGTCTCGAGTTGTACGAGAAGCTCAGCAGTGGGAGTGGTGCAGAAATAGACGATGTGCATGATTCGAATTTAGGGTAAAAAAAAGCCACCTGCTCGGGTGGCTTTCAAGATTCTTATCGAGAAGATATTATGAATTCGCAGCGCTTTTGTGGTATTCTTCCACCAAACGCATGGTGCCCTTAACAAGATCCTTAGACTCTAGAAGTACATTGAAGTACAATGTAGTGTTTTTTGGACTCACTTCTTCTTTTCTAGTCCTTGCGATTTGTACATCAATCTTATCAGAGATCAGTGCAATCATTTCTATTTCACGCTCTAGACAAGCGCTAAGATCACTGAATGATTGCGATTTAAATGCAGTTTCAACATCTACCAAGAGCTTGCTGAGTGAAGCCTCGATTTCACGTAAATCTTCAATTTGGCCCTTGCTCAATGGCTTGTGGTTATTGTCGATGTGTTTGAAACTTTTCTTAGCGATGAAGTCCAGAGATTGAACCATATCCGTCATGTTGGCGAGGACCATTATGTAGAAATTGGACCCGCGAACACTTGTATCGTTTAGATTCTTAATGAAGTAGAACAAGTGATTTCTCAAAGTTTCAACTTCATCTTCGAATTTTTTGACACGCTTGCGCATTTTCTTCAATGCACTGGCATCTTGGTTTGAGAGGCCTTCAACAACACCCTGGTAGATGCGTGAGGTGCGGTACATAGATTTCGCTACGTTATCGGCACTCTCGTCAATAATGCCTTGAACCGTTTTACTCGCAGATTTCTTCAAGCTCGTGTGATCCACTTGAGCATTTGACTTCTTCTTATGACTTAAGTAATTGCGAACGATAAGAACTGCCGCAAGCAAAAGTAGGATAGCCACAGCGGCTCCTTTACCCATGTAGATGATGTAGGTTAACGTACCTGCAAATGTAAAGGCGATGAAAGCAGTGAAAAACCAGCCGCCAATCACATTGAGAACACCTGCGACACGGTATACAGCACTTTCTCTACCCCAGGCTTTATCTGCTAATGAAGTACCCATGGCTACCATGAAGGTTACGTAAGTAGTTGAAAGAGGCAGCTTCATGCTGGTTGCGATAGAAATCAAGATACCGGCTACCGCTAGGTTGATAGAGGCACGAATCATATCGAACGCAGGTAGATCTTTAGCTTTTTCTTCAGAGATTTCAATAGCGGGTGTTTGGAAACTCGAAGTAATTCTTTCTTGAACGCTATTTGGTAGAATTACACTAAATGCTTGAATAAGTTTAGAAGAACCTTTTACAATGATTTTTGATAAGAAGTTTGGTTGGAAACGCTCACTACCATCGCCCTGACGTGATAGGTTAATCTCCGTATCAGCGACAGTACGAGCTTTCTTAGATAACCAAAGAGTTACAACCATAATTCCTCCTGCGATAAACAAAAGGATAGGTTCCGTCGGTACTTTCTCGCTTAAGATTTCCATAGAGAATTCCGATGCAGGAATTCCAGAAACTGACCAAGCTTCGTAGCTGTGCCATGCGGCCATAGGTACCCCGATAAAGTTTACCAAATCGTTCCCTGCGAAGGCTAGAGCCAATCCGAATGTTCCCACACCAATTACGATGAGAAGAATATTTATTTTGAAGATTTTATCGATGATAAGCATGAGGACTGTCCAGAACGCGAACATCATTCCGATTACCAAGTAAGTGTTTTGAGCCAAGAAGTCCTTAATGTCTCCGTAGTATGGGGTTCCTTTCAAACCTTTGAAGAAAATGAAGTAGCCGATCGCCGTTAAACAGATTCCCGCGAATACAAAACCGAAGTTTTTTACTTTTTTCTCGTATTGGAAACTAAAGACCAATCGAGAAATCCATTGGACAATCATACCCACGGTGAACGAAATCACTACTGAAAGAAGGATACCTGAGATGATTTCCTTGGCTTTTTTAGTATTGATGTAATTCACCAAGTCGGATGCCGTTTCGGAATCAGACATGCCAATCTTAATTAAAGCCATTACTACCGCAGCACCTAAAAGATTAAAAACGATCGATACTGTAGTGGAGGTAGGCATACCCAAAGTATTGAAGAAATCTAAAAGAAGGATGTCTCCAATCATTACCGCCATAAAGATGAACATGATCTCGTCGAAGTAGAATTTCGATGGCATAAAGATTCCTTTCCTTGCGACCTCCATCATACCGCTGGAGAATACTGCACCAACAAAGATTCCTAGACTGGCAATAATCATGATTTTTTTAAACGAGATTGCTTTCGAGCCAATGGCTGAGTTCAAGAAGTTGACGGCGTCATTACTGACACCAACAATTAGATCCGCTACCGCTAGAAGTGCGAGTGCGAAAATCATCAAGTAAAAAATACTGTCCATAGTGTTTAAATATGCTGCGAAATTACGTCCGCAATGTTACCTTGAGTTAAGATTAGAGGTGCAACTCAAAACCTGTTCTGAAC
>DMQR01000077.1 GCA_003455605.1 Cryomorphaceae bacterium
GTACAGGAGCACTTTCGTGACCTGTGGAAGCCGGGACCGTCGCATACACATAGCCCTTCTCGTCCATGTGCGCATCACTCACGCCGATGGCTAGCAATTCTTCAACGAGTACGCGTCCCAGATCTTTTTGCTTTTCCGTCGACGGCACCGTAGGGCTATGAGGATCACTCTGCGTATCTATTTGCACATAACGTTGGAATCTATCTAAGAGATCGGGGTATTTCATATGTCTGATTTTTGATGCAAGCTGCTCGGGTAAAACACCGTTCGTAGCATCGTTTCCCATATTATTCTAAGGTCTAGAAGCAGGGACCAATTTTCAATGTAATATACGTCCGCCCTTATGCGCTCCTGCAACAAGGCCTCATCCGCGCCCGGCCCACCACCGCGCAATCCTCTGCTCTGTGCTAAACCTGTCATCCCCGGCTTCGCCCAATGGCGTATGCGGTAATTTTTAACGAACGAACTATACGATTCCACATCCTCGCTCGTGTGCGGGCGCGGCCCCACCAAACTCATCTGTCCCGCCAAAACGTTGAAAAGTTGTGGCAGCTCGTCCCAACCCATCTTGCGCATCCAACGCTGCAATCCGTTGGAATCGCCCGTGGACGGATTGATTGTCTGAAACTTCAAGACTTTAAACGGTCTTCCTGATAAACCTACACGCTCTTGAATGAATAAAGGCTTCACGCCCGATAAGAGCAAGAGGAATGCCGAAATTGGAAAAACCCAAGATAACAATACTACGATGCCTACCAGGGTAAAAACCAAATCAAACAATCGCTTGAGTAACGCGTTCGACCACAATAACAAAGGTTCACTGCGCCAGGAGAACACTGGAATACCTTCCAGGGTAGACATATTCATCTGACCGGCATAATGAGCCCCCATATCGGGAAGGTAGCGGAATCGCACGCCGCGCATTTCTGCCCAGCGCTCCGCCTTTTGGTATTGCTCTGAGGCCGGTGATAAAGCACATATAATTTCGTCAATGTTTAGGTTTTCGTCCAACGTTCCAGCATCGGCCCCAACATAAGTCCAGCCCAATTCCGGGCGGTGGTTCGTGAGCGCAATGAACGCGTCGGCCGTGGCATGGCTACCCAATAAATAGAACCTACGTTGCCATTTCCCAGCAGCCATTTGACGGCGGAGATAAGCCACATAAAATAATCGGCTCAACCAAGCGAAGGCATAAAATGCACTGAAGAAGACCGCTAAGAACAGGCGGCTATAATAATATCCTTTGAGCCCTACGACGATAATCGCTAGAATGGCAAACTGTGCCAGGGCCGCTTGAAGTAATTGGCCCGTGACATTGCGCTGCTCCAAACCCGCCGTATAAGTAAAACTTTCCGACCAGCGGCCCACGACTAGCCAGCTCACTCCGGTCAGCACCCAAAGCTGTAAGTAGTAGTTGTAATATTCTGGATTCGAAATGCGTAGATCCTCAAAGCGCCACCATCCGACTAACGCAAATAGGACAACAATCAGCAACAAATCTGTCGTGAGTGTGAGTATTCTGTAAATATTTGCGCTCTGATTCTGCATAAACGACGCTGAAAAGATACTTACTTTTACAACGATGAGCACAACCCAAAGCCCTATTGTGTATGCCAACGGTATTGGACCGGATCGCGCCGCAGTCCTTGCGGAGGAGCTTGGGATTCGTACAATAAGCCAAATGCTCGAGCACTACCCCTTCCGCTATGTGGATAAAAGCAGTTTTTCCACAGTGGCTGGATTGACCGCATTTGGCGGCGAGGTGCAAATCAAAGGGCAAATCACTGGATGGGAAACTTTTGGAACAGGTAAGCAAAGCAGATTGGTAGCGTATTTCGAGGACTCTACCGGTGAAATAGAATTGGTTTGGTTCAAAGGAGCCAAGTGGATTTCGCGTTCCCTCAAGGCCAATATTCCGATTGTTGTGTACGGTAAAGTCAATGATTTCAAGGGTAAGAAGAGTATTCCCCACCCTGAAATGTACGCCCCTGAGACGCAGCAAAGTTCGACCTTGGAACCTGTGTACTCTACCACTGATAAACTCACCAAAAAAGGCCTTCATTCCAAAGGATTGGGCAAGGTCATTTATGGGATATTAAAAACAGAATTGGACCATATCCAAGATCCCTTGACCGAAGCTTTTCGCACGAAACACGGGCTCATCGGATTGCCCCAAGCCCTTCAGTGGATTCACTTCCCTAAAAGTATCGAACACCTCGAAGCCGCAAAAAAACGAATCAAGTTTGACGAGTTCTTCTTTTTGCAACTGACCCAATTGCGCAATAAAATGCGCCAGAAAACGGGCATCAAAGGCTATGCTTTCGATGAGGTGGGCCAGACTTTTTTAAACTTCTACGAAAACCACCTTCCCTTCGAATTAACGGGTGCGCAAAAGCGTGTGGTGAAAGAAATCCGGGCAGATGTCCGCACGGGCGCCCAGATGAACAGGTTACTTCAGGGCGATGTGGGCAGTGGTAAAACCATTGTGGCACTTTTGGCCATGTTACTAGCCATAGACAATGGCTACCAAGCGGCCTTGATGGCGCCCACAGAAATCTTGGCCACCCAACATTATCAAGTCTTGAGAGAATTATGCTCTTCAGCCGGCATTTCTATAGCTCTGCTCACCGGAAGTTCCGTAGCTGCCGAACGCGCCTCCGTTCACCAAAGTCTAGCGGACGGAAGCCTATCCATCCTTGTAGGGACCCACGCCCTCATTGAACCTACAGTAAGGTTTGCTAACCTTGGCCTCGCCGTCATCGATGAGCAGCATCGTTTCGGGGTGGCACAGCGCGCCAAGCTTTGGAAGAAAAACGAGCACCCGCCGCATGTATTGGTGATGACTGCTACGCCTATTCCACGCACCCTCGCCATGAGTATCTATGGGGATTTAGACGTGAGTACCATCGATGAGCTACCACCGGGAAGAAAACCCATACAGACCCATCATCTTTACGATAAAAATCGCCTCAAACTCAATGGTTTTATGCAACGTGAAATTGCCAAGGGACGTCAAGTATATGTAGTATTCCCGTTGATTGAGGAGAGCGAAAAATTGGACCTTAAAAACCTTCAAGATGGCTACGAACAACTCATGCGAGATTTCCCTCGACCACAATACGAAATAGCGGTCGTGCACGGGCGCATGAATTCAGTGGAAAAGGAAGGTGAAATGCAGCGCTTCGCCAAGGGCAAGGCGAACATTTTAGTCGCTACAACAGTTATTGAAGTCGGAGTTAATGTGCCAAATGCCAGTGTGATGGTGATTGAAAATTCAGAGCGTTTTGGGTTAAGCCAATTGCACCAGCTGCGCGGACGTGTTGGCCGCGGATCGGAAGAGAGTTACTGTGTGCTGGTCTCCTCCTTCAAGCTCACCGGGGATGCAAAAACGCGTTTGGAGACAATGGTTCGCACACAAGATGGGTTTGAAATCGCCGAAGTGGACATGCAATTGCGCGGTCCTGGAGATATGATGGGGACTAGACAGAGTGGCCAATTATCTTTTAAGCTAGCCTCCCTCACCGGAGATGGACCGCTCTTAGCTTGGACACGGTATATCGTGGAACAATTATTGCTCGAGGACCCGCAGTTGGACCGACCAGAACACCAAACCATAAGAGACCACTGGGCTGGATTATATAGGCACCAGTGGGGATGGAACCGAATATCATAAGATGGCAGAACGTATATCCCAATTCTTGAAAACCTACCACCAATTGCTGGTGCAAACAGGCGGATACACTTTTTTGCGCTCGAATCTGCTCAAACTAGGTGCCTCCATTATCATGATCATTGGTCTGTTTTACTTGATTGACGGATATATTATTAACATTGACGAGGCGATGGATTGGGCGACCAAAATCCTTTCTCCAGCCGGGTTAATTGGCTTATTCTTTTTCAGCGAGGTTTCTTTTGGTTTCATCACCCCAGAACTCCTAATCGTATGGGCGGATGAAACGTTACATCCAAGATGGACTCTCATTTTATTAGCCTCATTATCTTATGTTGCAGGTATTGCTTCCTACTTTTTGGGGCAATATTGGGCGACGCGTAAAGTAGTACGAGAGCGATTCCTTGAACGTCATAAGAATACGTTGGAACAACTACGTCGATTCGGCGGATTGCTCATCATTCTGGCCGCACTTACACCGCTACCCTATCCCATCGTGTGCCAACTCAGCGGCATGAATAAATACCCATTCAAATATTTCGTGTGGATTACTCTTGTAAGATTCCTCAGATTTGGACTCTATGGCGCCCTACTCTTTTCTGCCTTTTAAAAGGCTTGCATTGCTCTTTGCTTTTGCGGCGCAAAGTGTACCTTTGGATCTGATTCGAATTTTGCGCGCATGAAGATTTCATACCGTTGGTTAAAGCGATACTTACAAGTAGGCCTCAGCCCTGAGCGAGTAGCCGAAATCCTTACCGATACCGGCCTTGAAGTGGAAGGTGTAGAAGAAGTTGAATCCGTCAGAGGCGGACTCCGCGGTGTGATCGTAGGCAAGGTATTGACCTGCAAACAACATCCCAACGCTGATAGATTGCGCATCACTAGCGTCGATGTAGGCGAAGATGAACCACTTCAAATTGTTTGTGGCGCTCCAAACGTCGCTGCCGGTCAAACTGTACCTGTGGCCCTAGTCGGCGCCTCCCTTTACCCTGATGGCGAAGAACTGATCTTGAAAAAAAGTAAGATTCGCGGCGAAGTAAGTATGGGAATGATCTGTGCTGAAGATGAACTAGGATTAGGCAATGACCACGATGGTATCCTCGTTCTGGAAGACAAATGGAAGGTGGGCACACACTGTGCCGAAGTATTCTCGCTGGAATCCGACCACATATTTGAAATAGGCTTGACGCCGAACCGTACCGACGCCATGGGACACATTGGCGTGGCCCGTGACCTGCGTGCGGCTTTGATCACCGCGGGAGAATCGGCCCCAGCCTTAACCGTTCCTAGTGGCAAATTCCCTTCAAACGCCGCCAACCCTATCACACTTACCGTGGAAGATGATGGTTGTCCGGCCTACTATGGCGCCTACCTTACCAACATTACCGTACAGGAAAGCCCCAAGTGGTTGCGTAATAGCCTTATGGCCATCGGCCTGACCCCAAAAAATAACGTCGTTGATATTACCAACTACGTCATGCATACCTTCGGTCATCCGTTACACGCCTTTGATGCAGATCAACTTCAAGGGAATGCTGTAATCGTGCGTCCTGCCAAGGCAGGCGAAACCCTGACCACATTGGATGAGGTTGAACGCACTTTAGACCCTGCAGATATGGTGATCGCCGATGCCAAAGGGCCCGTTTGTATTGCCGGTGTATTGGGAGGATTGACCAGCGGAGTAAGCCTAAATACCAAAAATATTTATCTCGAAGGTGCTTATTTCAATGCCGTACGAGTTAGAAAAACCGCTAAACGTCATGCAATCAATTCCGATGCTAGCTACCGCTACGAGCGTGGTGTAGACCCAAACATTACCGCCCAAGCCCATGCCTACGCCCTCTCCTTATTGGCGGAGCACGCAGGCGCTGAAATCAGCCCTGTAGAGCTCGTAGGTGCTTCTTCATTCTCGTGGGAAGAAGTGAGCTTCAGTTTCCAGAAAGTGATGTCTTTAATCGGACTTAAACTCAGTACCGACGTAGTGGATTTGATCCTTAAACAATTGGACTTTAAAATCCTTGCAGTCAATGGAGATACCTGGAAAGTATCCGTCCCTACCTACCGTATGGATGTGACCCGCGATGTAGATATCGCCGAGGAAATCCTGAGAATTTATGGATTCAACAAGGTGGAGGTGCCTTCGCAAATGAAAGTTAGCGTGGCTCCATTAGACCCTCGTCCCGAAAAACTCGAAAAGAATGTCCTCCAACAGCTCACCGGAAATGGTTTCTTCGAAATTATGAACAACTCCTTGAGCAAAGGCGAGGATTATGAAAAACTTCAAGGCGAACTCATCGACTCCATGGTGGAAATGATAAATCCACTGAGCCTCGACCTCAACGTGATGCGCGCCAACCTGCTTT
>DMQR01000013.1 GCA_003455605.1 Cryomorphaceae bacterium
CATAATGCGGGCGTTACGGGTCATGTACCCCTCTAGAGATTCCTGAGCCTCGCGTTCACTCATCATTCTGCTTACACTCACGATAAGTGTGAAGGTGATAAGGGTGCCGGCGAGAATGGCATTCGTCGGGCTGCTGAGACGTGCTTTCAATGTTGTGGAAGCAAAGCCTAGGGCGATAGCGAGTGGCCAAAGCATAGAAGCACGCTCTAAGGGGAATTCCCCAAATCCATAGACGGTAAATCCGACGACAACTAAGGCCATGCAGATGTTGCCGTCCTTTTTAAAATTTTGCCGGAAGCCGACGAGTAGAATGCTAACGAAGAGAATACCGCCGAAGATTCCTGTTTCACTGAGCATCCACAACAGGTCGTTGTGCGGGCGTAAAATATTGGTCACCCCGTTCATCACACTTTCGTTGGTGCCTTTCAGTCCTTGGGCGGGGTATTCAATCTTCCACTGGCCGCCACCCACACCGCTGATGGGTTTATTTAAGAACATCTCCCATGAGGCGTTCCAGTAGTGCAAACGGCTTTGAATTGTATCGCTATTGAAGATTTTTTCGCTGCCCGCTGCAGTCACTGCGGCACCTATTCCCACAACAAATATGACCAGGGCAATGAGGCCGTTGTTTCTGAGTTTGGCGTTACCCTGCATGATATAATGCGCGGTGGCCACTACGATCATGGCGAGGCCACCTAACCACACCCCACGAGTGCGGAGTAGGAGTATGACAATACTGGCTAGGGCAAGGGCTACGATGCGTACCCATTTTCCTCTTGGGCCTTCAAAAGTCCCTAAGAAGGCTAAGGGTAGGAGGAGAAGGAGGGTTGCGGCAGCATAGTTTTTATGCGTGAACAATGGGCCGTTGGCTAGGTAAATATTGTTTTCTTGGTAGGCCTCTACCAGGGATGGGAAGATACTGAACGAGGCGATGATCAGAGCAACTTGGCTCCCCATTCCCATGGCTTGGAGGGTATTGATTTTGTTCTCTTCGAATGCAGCTTTTGCGATTAGCATCCAAGAGGCGAGGAAAGAGATACGTGCAACGAATCCATAGAGCTCGCTGGGCGCAGATACTTGGCCAATTTTTGCTACCGATAGAACCAGCGCCATGGTCATCAAGGACAGGCTGGTGAACCCGCTTTTCATCTCGTTGCGGTAGAAGTAAATGCCTACTAATCCGAGGAGTGAGGCAGAAGCGAATCGGACCCAAAGACCTATATCTTGACTCGAAGGATCGACGATCAATACTAAGAGCATCGGCGCGTAGAAAAGTAGGGAGCGAAGAGGCTTCATAATTGTGGGTTTGCCGTGAAGATAATGAAAAGAATCATTGGCCAATTCTGCCGTATCTTTATACTCCCAAATACATCACAGAACTATGGAGAATCCCGCACCATACGTACCGAAACACAAAGTACGCATCATCACTGCGGCATCACTTTTTGACGGCCACGACGCGGCCATTAACATCATGCGTCGCATAATCCAAAGTACCGGTTGTGAAGTCATTCATCTCGGTCATGACCGCTCTGTGGAGGAGGTTGTAAATACTGCTATCCAGGAAGATGCCAATGCCATTGCCATGACCTCTTACCAAGGCGGGCACATTGAGTACCTCAAATACATGTACGACCTCTTGCAAGAAAAGGGCGCCGACCACATTAAGATTTTTGGTGGCGGGGGTGGTACCATCTTGCCGGAAGAAATTGAAGAACTCCATGCTTACGGCATAACACGCCTTTACCATCCAGACGATGGCCGTAAAATGGGTTTACAGGGGATGATAAATAACCTCGTCGAGAAATCTGACTTTTTGGTCGGCGATGCTCTTCCGGGAAGCGTTGAAGAATTGGCGGGAGCTAATAACTCCACCGTCGCTCGCTGGATCAGTGCTGCTGAAAATTGTGGTGAGCAACACTCAAAGGAAATAGATCTGATTACAGCGAAAGCCGCTAATATTAAAACGCCTATTCTTGGGATTACCGGAACAGGCGGGGCAGGAAAGAGTTCGATGGTTGATGAGCTGGTTCGACGCTTTACAATGGACTTCAATGATAAGCGCATTGCTATAGTATCGGTAGATCCTTCGAAAAGAAAGACCGGCGGTGCCTTGTTGGGCGACCGCATTCGTATGAACGCAATCAAACACGGTAATGTGTTCATGCGTTCCTTGGCCACCCGCCAAGCAAATTTGGCCCTAAGTGCTCATGTGCAGAATGCATTGGATATTTTGAAAGTGGCTGGATTCGACATGATTATTCTAGAAACTTCGGGTATCGGGCAGAGCGATACAGAAATCTTAGATCATAGCGATGCCAGCTTGTATGTGATGACGCCAGAATATGGCGCCGCGACACAGCTGGAAAAGATCGATATGTTAGATTTTGCCGACCTCATTGCATTGAACAAATTCGACAAACGCGGCGCCTTAGATGCCCTGCGAGATGTCAAGAAGCAGTACCAACGAAACCACAATCTCTGGGAGGTAAGTCTAGAAAGCATGCCGGTATATGGTACCATCGCGAGTCAGTTCAACGACCCGGGTACAAATTCACTTTACAAGGCCATCATTGAAATACTCAATACCAAGGCGAACGCTGGGTTTGAAAGTAGTTTTACTATTACGGGTGAGATGAGCGAGAAAATATTTATCATCCCGCCGAAACGTACGCGTTACCTGAGTGAGATTTCTGAAAGTCACCGTATTCACCGTGAGCAAATAAGCACGCAGATTGAAGTGGCAGACAAATTATATGCCTTGCAACGTTCTATTGAGACCTTGGAAGATCAAGAGCTCAAAGACCAACTGCAAGCGAGCTTTGACCGCGTTAAGATGGATATTGATCCACGAAATTGGGAAAAGCTTCAGCACTGGGAGCAAACCTTGAAGCGCTACAAGGATTCGGTATACACCTTCCAAGTGCGCGGTAAGGATATCGACATCAAAACCCACACGGAGAGTTTGTCTCATACAAAGATTCCGAAAGTGGCGCTGCCTAAATACCGTAGCTGGGGAGATATTCTTCGTTGGATATTGCTAGAAAATGTACCGGGTGAATACCCATATACTGCGGGTATATACCCCTTCAAGCGCGAAGGCGAAGATCCGACGCGAATGTTTGCTGGGGAAGGCGGACCTGAGCGTACTAATAAACGTTTTCATTACGTCAGTTTAGGAATGCCAGCCAAGCGACTTTCAACCGCATTTGATAGTGTCACGCTCTATGGTAATGACCCGGACAGACGCCCAGATATCTATGGGAAGATTGGTAATTCGGGAGTTAGTATATGTTGTCTTGATGATGCGAAGAAGCTCTACAGTGGATTTAGACTCACCGATGCAACTACGTCTGTCTCTATGACGATTAACGGTCCCGCACCGATGCTTTTGGCCTATTTCATGAATGCTGCCGTTGATCAGGAGTGTGAGAAATATATCAAAGAACACGGCTTAGAGTCCACGGTGGAGGCCGTAAAGAAAGCCAAATATGATGACCGCGGTATTGAACGTCCAGCGTATCAAGGAGAGTTGCCCGAAGGCAATGATGGCCTTGGATTGCTTTTGCTTGGGGTTACTGGTGATGAGGTCCTCGAAGCTAAAGCCTATAGTGAGATAAAGGCCAAGACTTTAAATACAGTACGTGGAACGGTGCAAGCGGATATTCTCAAGGAAGACCAGGCTCAGAATACCTGTATTTTCTCCACTGAGTTTGCCCTGCGTTTGATGGGCGATGTGCAGAGCTACTTTATTGATTCGCAAGTACGCAACTTCTACAGCGTTAGTATTTCAGGGTACCATATCGCTGAGGCAGGGGCGAACCCTATTACGCAGTTGGCGTTCACTTTGGCCAACGGTTTCACCTATGTGGAGTACTATTTGAGCCGTGGTATGGACATCAATAAGTTCGCACCAAACTTGAGCTTCTTCTTCTCGAATGGAATTGATCCGGAATATGCTGTGATCGGTCGAGTGGCACGCCGTATCTGGGCCAATGCCATGAAGAACAAGTATGGGGCCGATGCACGTTCACAAATGTTGAAGTACCACATTCAGACTTCGGGCCGTAGTTTACATGCCCAGGAAATTGATTTCAACGATATCCGTACGACACTTCAGGCGTTGTATGCCATTTACGACAACTGTAAT
>DMQR01000117.1 GCA_003455605.1 Cryomorphaceae bacterium
TTTTGGATGAAGGCGTTGATTGGACACTTTTTGCGGATCCTATGAGCGGCCTACTAGATCATCGGAATACTGCACCCATGGAGGCACTGTTGCACCTACAGCCCGATGCGGTATTGAGTATTGGAGGACAATGGATCAATAAAAAGCCGAAGCAGTATTTGCGAGGATTAGGGGTCAAAAAGCATGTTCATGTTGATGTGTTTCAATACTGGGATGTATTGGACGCGAATGTTGAGCATATACGGTACTCGCCAAATCTCTTACAGCACTGGAAATCTGCCACGAATTTCATTCAAGTTCCACAAAACGAAGACCCTGCAGTAACGCTCCCTTGGTCGGATGCTGGGGCTTTTCGTGGCATTGTAGACCATCTTGATGCTTCATCGGTACTGCATCTGGGCAATAGTTCTGTAGCGCGTTATTTTAATTATTTCCCGAAACGCGTAGCACTTTATGGCAATAGAGGAGCAGCGGGTATAGACGGTAGTTTGAGTACTGCCGTTGGCGCTGCTTTGGCTGAGCCAGCTCGCCATCATACCGTTATTTTAGGCGATCAAAGTTTTCTGTACGACCACAATGCCTTGTATGCGCAGGAATTGCCTCAAAACCTCACTATTTGCATATTGAATAACGGCATCGGCGGCATTTTTGATTGGCTCCCGGGTACGGCCACTACAGGAGCGCAAGCACGTAAGATTTTTGCCAACGCGCAACAGGTGGATTTAGCGTCGTTGGTGAAGGCCTTTAATGTCGCCTACGTTTGTGTTGAAAATAAACAAGAATTGGCCACGGCACTCACTTCGGCGAAAGGATTGACCGTCATTGATTGCAAAACAGAACAGTCCGTGAATCTAAGTGCGTTACAAATTATTCAGGAACATGGCAACGCTTAAACATTGGATTGCCGCCACACGATTCCGCACATTGCCCTTGGCCTTTGCCGTCATCGCATTGGGGACGGGATTGGCTTACAAGGTTAGTGATAGTATGGATTGGCAGATCTTTGCCTTGGCCATTTGTACTTCTTTCGCGTACCAAATATTATCAAATTATGCCAACGATCTCGGCGACGGGATGCGCGGTACGGACGACCATAGAACGGGTGAAAAGCGGGCCATTGCCAGTGGATTGATCTCCATCCCGGCGATGAAGTGCGCCGTGAGACTGTGGACGGTATTGGCGCTGATCAGCGGAGGGATATTGGTATTCCTCGCCTTTTATGGGCAGGTTTTGTTTTATGTGTTTTTCGCGTTGAATATTGCTGCAGTCGCTGCCGCGACCTCCTACACGATGGGGCCAAAGCCTTATGCGTACTGGGGTGGCGGTGATTTCTTTGTCTTCTTGTTTTTTGGATTGGTCGGGGTGCTCGGATCGGCGGCCTTATATGCGCCGTTGCATGGGAGTTTTGTGCTGCCTGCTTTGGTGGCTGGGGCGTATAGTGCCGCAGTACTGACCTTGAACAACCTCAGAGATATGGATACGGATGCCAAGACCGGCAAACGGACCTTGGTCGTGCGCATGGGCAGGAAGTGGGGCCGCGGTTATTTTAAGGCCTTGCTGATGATAGGCAATGTGCTGAGTTTAGTATTTGCACTGTATTGGGCACTCCTGGATGGAAATCAGGCCCTGCTCGTGTTTCATATTTTCTTTGGATTGTTGCTCTCGCGGGTGGTGTTCAAGCCTTTTACGATGGCAATGGAGCCGATGGAATTGGACCAATTATTAAAGCCCATGGCCATGATGACCTTGCTCTTTTGTGTAGGGACAGCCGTGGCCTTAAACATGTAATGATGCGCGCGAGTTTCAGTTCATATGATCTGCTTTTCAAGCAGCCCGCCGTCACCTCGCGCGGGGTGTTACACACAAAGCAGAGTTATTTTTTAAAAATTGAGGATGCTTCAGCACCGTTTCTTGTTGGATGGGGCGAGGTGGGCATCTTGCGTGGGTTGAGCATGGACGATGTGCCTGAGCTCCAGGCGCAGCTGCATTGGACGGCCCAAAACATCACCTTAGGATTGGAAGAGTTGTATGCGGCGAACGCGCAGTTTCCCAGTATTCAGTTTGCCTTGGAGCAGGCCTTTAGCCATTTGCAACACGGTTTTCAGCATTTCCAAACGCCGTATAGCCGCGGTGAGGAGGCCATTGCGATCAATGGATTGATTTGGATGGGGGACGAGGCCTTCATGCTGGATCAGATCAGCCGCCGGTTGGAGGAGGGCTTTACCACGCTGAAGATGAAGGTGGGTGCCATTGACTGGGCGACGGAGCGGGCTTTGTTGGAAGGTATTAGAAAGGAATTTTCTCAGGACCAATTAACTCTACGCGTCGATGCCAATAGCGCTTTTACGCTTCAGGAGGCGCTAGAGGTGGACCAAGTATTGTCGGGGTTGGCCGTGCATAGCATCGAGCAGCCTTTGGCGGTGGATCGCAGGGAGGAATTGGCCGAGCTCGTACAGAGGGCACACACGCCCGTAGCGTTGGACGAAAGTTTGATAGGATTGGTTGAAAAGGAGGAGCGCGAAAAGCTGCTCGATCAGATCAGACCGCCCTACATTATTCTCAAGCCAAGTTTTATAGGTGGCTGGCGCGGTGCTGACCAGTGGATAGTATTGGCAGAGGCCCGTGGCATTGAGTGGTGGGCGACCAGTGCATTGGAGAGTAATCTGGGGATGAACGCCATTGCTCAGTGGGCTTCTACAAAGAACAACTCGCTGCCGCAAGGTTTGGGTACGGGGAGTTTGTATACGAACAATGTGCCGGCACCTCATCGGATGGTGGGCGGCCAATTACGATTGGTCGACGATATTCAAAAATCCTGGGATCTCAGCGCGCTGGCTTAAACCGACATGCGCAATGAGAAGAATATGGAGCGTCCTGGGGCGGTGATTCCGCTTGCATAAGCGCGGTAGCGTACGTCCATCAGGTTCTCTAGTCCCGCGCGAATCAAGATGTTTTTCGAGAAGTGGTAGGAGCCGTGAATATTGATGGTGTACCAAGAAGGCGAGTATGCGAGGCCGTTGTCGTTGATGGCGTACATGTGTAATTTTTCGGATTCTGAGAATGGTATTTCCTCCGTATCTACCGCACCATTGTATCGCAGGATGAGGTTGGTGCGAATCTTTTCTCTGTTGTAGCTCAGGGTAGAGGTGGCATTGAAGGGGCTCACGTGACGTAATGGGTTGCCTTGGCTGTCCATGCCGAAAGGGTGTGCCCAGTGCAAAAGCCAGTGCAGGTTTTTGGAGATGTCTGAACGAACGCCGAACTGGTATCCCCATACCCAAGCATAGTCGATGTTTTGCACGGCGAGTACTTGAGAGAGTTCTCCTTCATAGAACACGCTGTCTCGACCGTCAAATTCGAACGTTGTGCGCTCCATGGCTTCGTCGAGGTAGCTATAGTAGAAGCTCGCGTCCAACGCCCAACGGTCTCCGAGCTTTTGCTTCATGCCTAGTTCGGCACTGTACAATCGCTCTTCGTGGAGATCGGGGTTGGGAATGATTAACGCCCCAGGTTGGGAATCAAATACTTTGCTCGCGTCATCGATATTGGGGGCACGGAATCCGGTACTTAGGTTGAGAAAGTATTTGAACGTGGGGCGGAAATAAGTCAAGCCTAGTTCAGCTGAAGGTGCGAGGAATTGGAGATCGACATCTTGAACGAAGCCGTTGAATGAGATGGGGGTGAACAAGTTTACACCGTTGAGTCGAACGCCACCGCTGGCACTGAGTC
>DMQR01000183.1 GCA_003455605.1 Cryomorphaceae bacterium
ATGGAAGTGCCGCATTTCCCAAGTAGGCGAGTTGCTCCCAGGCGAGTCTGTAGGCTACAACCGAGCCTTTGTAGCGGATCGTACCAAGCGTTATGCGACCCTTCCAGTGGGGTATGCCGATGGACTCTCACGTCATTTGAGCGGCGGTAAAGGTCGGGTGATTATCAACGGTCAAGCATGTGCCATTCTCGGGAATGTGTGCATGGATATGGTTATGGTGGATGTAAGCGAGGTAGCGGTGGCTGCCGGCGACGAGGTGGTCATTATTGGTGCCGGACAAGGGGCAAATGAATTGGCCCATGCGGCGGGCACTATTGGTTATGAAGTGCTTACAAGAATTGGCTCCAGAGTGCCTAGATTTTACCTCAAAGATTGACGCTCACGACTGCTCAGTGCGGTCAAAGCAACCATAAAAGTCAATAGGAATACCCCGGCCTGTTTATCCAATAAACTTTCGGTCGTGCTACTAATTAATAGAGCCATCCAGGCGTAGCTCATACTTCCGGAGCTTTGAGTCAAGCCCCAAAGGAAGATGCCTGCCATGAGCAGGAAGGCAATTATGCCTCCTTCGGCCCAGCATTGGATCCAGACGTTGTGGAAATCGTAGCGGAACTCGTGGAGGTAATAAGGCTCTTTTTTATTGTAAAATTTCGCGTCGCAGGTCAGTAATTCTTCGTGCAGCACATCCTCACCATTGCCATTTCCTACACCAAGAAGTGGGGCCTTTTTAATGATATCAATTCCGTATTTCCATATGAAGATGCGGTGGTTCGTCTGTTTGCCCCCCATCATGCCGTCCACGCTGCGCAGTTCATTGACCAAATCCTCTATGCGTCTCGAGGGACCGGGCAGGGTTAGGACCATGGCACCTAGAACAGCGATGGCGATGGTACCCCACCGAATGATGTGTTTGCGCCATGAGGGATTGCGGCGGTAGAGCTCGAATAATCGAGCCATCATTAAAACCGGAACGGATAATAAATGAATGCGAGCGCTGAGGAAAATGATGCCCACAAGCAGCCACAACACAGCTACGGCATTGACCCAACTCACCCCTGCGGATTCGGACCAAATCCTGCGCTCCAGAATCAGCGCGGCGATGATCAAATACAAACTTTGAAAGTGAATGCCGAGCCTTTCGCCAAGGGCAAAATCATTGTAGCTCACCCAACCAAATTTGGCCAGACTGTAGCAAAAAATCGCGGTCCAGCACAAGGTAGTTGCCCACGCAAAAGCATCGGCGAACCGGCGTGCCCAGCGCTGCGGATCTTCCGCCGTTAGTCCATTGGCCAATACCCCCATTAGTCCGAAGGGCAGGACCATCACAACATCCGCCCAACCGGCCGGTCTATTAGTGCTCCAATACACAGAAATGAGTTCCCAATCCACAAAGCCTGCGAACAAAAGCATCGGCCAAATTTTCGGAGTCCACTTACCAAAGGCCAAGAAGCTAACGGCCCAAGCTATGAGCCCGTAGATAGGACTTAGCCAAACGAGCGCTAAGGGCAGAAGAAAAGCCGCGGCATAGCCTGTGAAGCGAAACAGGTTTTGTTGCATCACCTACTTAACGTTCAAAAGTCTTTCAATAGTACCGGGTTGGTGCAAAATATCGGCCGCTATGACCACCACCTCATCGGCCAACAGTCCTCGCTCCAACGTTCCCACCGTCCCGAATTTTTTGGAGACCAAATAATCCTCGAGGTATTCGACCATCGCTTCTTTATCCGTTTCCAGCACCTTGCCACGGCGCTCCGCAAGCACCGCCATCCAGCTTTCTACGTCTTCTTCAGTGATGTAGTCCATCTGATTTACGTCCTCCAACAAGCCCTCGAGCTGAAGCTCACCGATACTGGTGAATTCAAAACCTTCCTCTTCCAGAACTTGGGTGAAGGCTTGCCATAAATCTTCGCCCATGGTAAAGGCTGCAGCTCCTTTTTCTGGGTTCAATTCCGGCAAAACACGTCCTGCAAATTTCAAATCCAATGCTTTAGCATTTAATGCCGCCACGGACTCTGGATAATAAGGTGATTGCAACACACTGTCAGGGGCAATACCCTCTCCGTCCACCACCGGCCTACCCGACGCTGTGGTGAAAATCTTACTCTTTTCTTTTTCCTCGCGCTTACCATCTTCGTCGCGGTCGTAGTTCACCTTTTGAATACAGCGTCCTGAAGGTGTATAATACTTGGCAACCGTGACTTTCATTTGTGCCCCAAAGGGCAGCGGGTGTACCTGTTGTACCAAACCTTTTCCGAAGCTCTGTTCGCCCAAAATCAGGGCGCGGTCAAAATCTTGTAATGCACCCGCAACAATCTCCGAAGCCGAAGCGCTGGAACCGTCTATCAACACGGCTACCGGCCCTTTAGGCCAGAGAGCGCGGCCCTGAGTGCGGTACACGTCTTGAATTTTCCCGCCGCGCCCACGAGTAGAGACGATGGTATCCGTGGTTTCGACAAAGAAGCTCACGATTTTCACGGCCTCCATTAACAAGCCACCGCCATTGCCCCGGAGGTCTAAAATGAAGGCATTGGCACCTTGAGATTTTAGGTGTTGAATGGCCTTCCCCACTTCTGCACTGGCGCGCTCGGTAAAGGCATCGAGGTAGATGTAGCCCGTGCCGTTCTCGCTTAGTCCATGGAAGGGAACCGGGTTTTGAACGATATCCTCACGATTGAAAGTGTAGGTTTGAGTTGGGCAGTTGTAGCGGCCTATTTCCAAAGTGACCTCGGTTCCCGGGGTGCCTTTGAGCAGAGTACTGACCTCTGAAGTGCTCTTGCCCGTGGTGGAGGTATTGCTTACAGTACGAATGTGATCTCCGACTTGTAGCCCGGCTTTGGAGGCGGGCCCGCTGGGGTGAAGAGATGAAATAAAAATTTCTTCCTCTACGCGTTGAATGGTGCAGCCAATGCCGCCGTAAGCACCGGTTTGAAGCAGGCGCACATCTTCGATTTGGTCCTCGGGATAATAGACGGTATAAGGGTCTAATTTGCGCAACATTCCTCTAATGGCACTCCCCACAGCCTGTTCAGCACTGACCTCGTCTACATACTGGGTCTGCACCTCGCGCAAGACGTTGGTGAAGATTTCCAATTGTTTACTGGTTTCAAACGGATCGCCTTTCGAGGCGCTCATCATTAGTGCTGCTATTATAGCTGTTAAGCCTATGAGAAGTTTACGCATGGTTGGGGTTATCTTGGTTATAGGCCTCGATTAGGGCGAGGAATCCTTTTTCTAAGAACGCATAATCATTGGTTCTGTTGCCCAGATAGCGAATGGACCAAATGTGGGAGTTTTTGGGCCTATTAATCTTATGCTTGTGCAACCTGTAAAGCTCACGAATCTGTCTTTTGATGCGGTTGCGGTCAACAGCAAGCTTGAGCCCTCGCTTGGGCACGATAATGGCCACCTGGCGATCCACGCCTTCGGGCACCGGGGCTTTTATGTATTTCACAGAAAACGGAAACGCCTTCAAGGAAATACCTTCCGTTAAGAGCCTATCGAACAATATTCGGTTGGTGAGTTTTTCGTTTTTTGAAAATGTGAACTGCATAAAAAAAGCCCGACCATGAGGGCCGGGCTTGAAATTTACGCTATTTCTTACTTTTTGTTGACTTTTTTGATGTAATCGCTGATCGCTTTTGTCATCGAAGGGGCATTAACGGTCGGTGCGGGAATATCGACAATCAATCCATTTTTCTCTGCTTCTTTCTGTGTAGTTGCGCCAAAACAAGCTAAACGAGTGTTGTTTTGCTTGAACTCCGGGAAGTTCTCATATAAAGATTTAATCCCTGAAGGAGAGAAGAATACAAGGACGTCGTAGAATACATTTTCTAAATCGCTTAAATCACTGACCACCGTTTTGAAAAGTATAGCGCGCGTGTAATCGATATTTGCTTCTTCTAAAGCATTTGGTATCTGTGGCTTCAAGCTGTCCGATGAAGGCATCAAGAATTTTTCGTTTTTGAATTTCTTTAAGACCGGAATTAATTCTTCAATGCGAATATTACCA
Organism: Cryomorphaceae bacterium; assembly: GCA_003455605.1. Classification (GTDB taxonomy): domain Bacteria; phylum Bacteroidota; class Bacteroidia; order Flavobacteriales; family Schleiferiaceae; genus UBA10364. Next base: position 4,010 of record DMQR01000183.1, read on the forward strand.
TGGTAAATCTTGCGCTTGCGATATACCACGTATTTCTGGAGATAGTAGGCAATAGCTTCTGAGATACAGAAATAACGGATGTCTGGGCTGATCTGCACACGCATTTCTTCACACATCCGGAAGTAATGGTCAACGGCATTCTTCGAGGTGAAGATGACATTTCTGAAGTCTCGAATCTGGATTTTATCCTTTCTAAAGTTGGAGGCAGTTACACCTTCCACATGAATAAAGGAACGGAAATCAATCACAACCTTATGCTTATCCGCAACAGCAGAATACGGGTTGTTCTCATTGGCAGGCTGAGGCTGTGAAATCAGGATGGATTTAACTTTCGTCTTTCGATCGTCTGACATAGTTCGGCTAGCGTATCGCTAAATACAGAGGTGTTAGTTCTAGGGCACAAAGGTACAAAACTGCGTAGACTCTTACGCCAATAGTCGCAAAATGAACAAAACCTTGGTGTTTGATAAAGAAAATGACCAATCCTATAGCGTGTCCTGTGGCGAGTATACCAAGGATAACATTTTTCCCATCGGGCCAAATCCAATGGACGGCCAAGATTAGTACTGCGGTGCTTAGGTATATGAGGGCCAATTGTGGCAAGCGTCTCATACTCATCCAAGGCATATACTTATTAACTGGCTTAAATAATTGGGCCAAAAGATCCGCAACCAATACGCGCAACAACAATATCCCTGGGAGGACGAGCAATCGCTCACTCCATATTAACTCATCGAATGCGACGCCGAGGGCGAGAAATGAGGCGGCCAACACCACGGCCCACATCAATAAAAATGCACGCCAATCCAGCGGCTCGTCCTCGTTCAAGGTGCCCGTGGTCCATTGCAAAAAGAATTGGGGCTGAATCAGCCGAATGCCGGCCATCAACCCCAGTAATGCTATTATAGTCCACTTTGCGCCCATCAGGGTACAAAACTACTGTAAAATCACGTGTTTGTACTGCTTAGTACCGTCTAAAAATGTGGCATGCACAATGTAGTTCCCGCGTGCTAACGCACTCACGTCCAAAACCCTAAGACCGTCCACAACCTCGGCGCTTTCCTCAAGGGCAATGAATCTACCAATGGTATTGAACAGCTCGACTTTGACCAATTCCTCGTGCTCAACACGAATGAAATCCGTCGCTGGATTTGGTCCCACAATTAGGCCCATTAATTCGTCCTCTTCTACACTCGCTAGGCTCTTATACAAGGTTTTCGTCTCGGTCAATACATAGTCGCCCGCTTTATTGCCATTGCCATTGGTGAAGTTGACTGCTACGTAGATGGTTATACTATCGGGATACGCCGAATCTTCAAAGGCGAAATTCCATCCGATGCTGTCGTTAGATACAGTAATGCTCGAAATTTGATGTGTAAAGTAGTTGCCTGTCTTTTTCACCCCGGAAGATGCCGTTAATGTGCTTACGGAGTTTCCATTGGCATCCTCAATACTTGCCATGAAGCCAATTTTCGTCGACCCGCCATTCGGAAGCACCCCTAAGGAGACACTCACTTCCTGATTATCCACCAAATTAGATTGGTCTGTTTCTATAATTATCTGTTCATTTCCGTTTGGAGAACCTCCGCTATGGCAATAGCCACCCGAACAGGTCTGGCCATTCGAGGCTGGAGATCCGCTTCGTCCAGCGGGGGAACCGCCTGAATTTGTGTATGAATAATGCACCATCCCGAAGATGGTGAAAAGAAGTAGTATTTTTTTCATTTAACGCTATTTAGATGGTATAAGGTAAGGTTATTGGAGAATTACTTGAAGTCTCCTACTTCTTGATAAATTTTATTGATAATAGAACACTGCATTCACTATTGTGTTCTAATTTCAACACCTGAAAACAATCACAGAACAATGGACGTATTTCAACACCCGGACTATTATCTCTTAGACGAGCTGCTCTCAGACGAGCATAAAATCGTCCGCGACGCCACTAGAGATTGGGTAAAACGCTCTGTTTCTCCCATCATTGAAGATTGTGCGCAACGTGCCGCCTTCCCACAACACCTTGTTAAGGAAATGGGAGAGGTAGGGCTTTTTGGTCCCTACATCCCTGAAGAATATGGCGGCCCAGGCCTCGACCACATCTCCTACGGATTGATGATGCAAGAGGTGGAGCGCGGCGATTCAGGAATTCGATCAACTTGTAGTGTCCAAAGTTCTCTCGTCATGTTCCCCATCTATGCCTATGGTTCAGAGGAACAGAAGCAACGCTTCTTGCCTAAACTGGCCACCGGCGAATACCTCGGATCGTTCGGTTTGACCGAGCCAAACTTCGGCTCGAACCCTGGCGGCATGACCACTAGCTTTAAAGATGCAGGTGACTACGTAATTCTCAATGGCGCTAAAATGTGGATCTCGAATGCTCCTTTCTGCCACGTCGCAATCGTATGGGCAAAAAATGAAGAAGGCCGCATCAAAGGATTGATCGTCGAGCGTGGCATGGAGGGCTTCACCACGCCTGAAACCCACAACAAATGGTCGCTTCGTGCCTCCGCCACTGGAGAGCTCGTATTCGACAACGTAAAAGTGCCTAAAGTAAATATTCTCCCGGGCCGCGATGGTCTTGGAGCGCCGCTTTCCTGTCTTGATAGCGCCCGTTTTGGGATCGCTTGGGGTGCCATTGGTGCCGCTATGGATTGTTACGACACCGCTCTCCGTTATGCCAAGGAGCGTATTCAATTTGGCAAGCCTATTGCCGGGTTCCAATTACAGCAAAAGAAGCTCGCTGAAATGATCACCGAAATCACCAAAGCACAACTGCTCACCTTTCGTTTAGGTCAGCTTAAAAATGACGGTCGCGCCTCTTCGGCGCAGATTTCCATGGCTAAGAGAAATAACGTCGATATGGCCATTCACATTGCTCGTGAAGCACGTCAGATATTGGGTGGAATGGGCATCACCGGCGACTTCTCCATTATGCGTCACATGATGAACTTGGAGTCCGTCATCACCTATGAAGGAACGCATGATATTCACTTGCTAATCACAGGGTTAGATATTACTGGAGAGAACGCGTTTGTTTAATCGAGCCGGCTCATAGGACCCTTCTTTAAGCGTTAAACGCGCCCTTCAGAGCGCGTTTTTTAGTTGCTTATTCTGATAATGTTTATACCGTCGAACGTACAGTTGAATTCCTTTACGGGGAGGGTATAGGAGGTATCAATGCTCTGCCCGTCGAGGAGTTGGTATTGGTGGCTATTGCAGCCGCAGGTTAAGTATAAATCGCCGTTGCTGCTCGATAAAATCCCACAACCGTCGGCCCAATCATAGGGACAGGCAAGTTCGTAGGCCGCGAAATCGTAGAAGGCTTGGTCGTAATATCGACGGTAAATCATGATGCCGCCATGCCCTGCATTGGGCAAGTATAATTGGCCCCCGATAACCGTTAAATTAAAGCTCGACGGATCGCTTAAATAAATGGTTTCATCCACAAAAGGTTCCGGAATATCGTAGTTCACATTTGTTGGATTGCATCCAATAATGGTCAAAACCCCTGTAAAAACAAGGATTAACTCTTTGATATCGAATGCTTTTAGAATCTTCATTTTTCAGATTAAGATAAGCGGTTTTTCATTGCCGAATAAGACCTTCTACTTATTATATTTACATCCTTGTAACCCAATATAAAGCCAGTTTCTATGGTTAAAAGATTACTTACGCTAGTTTTGGCCCTCGGAATGGTCCTTGGTCATGCACAATCTCGCCCTGGTTCTCTCCAGGGAACTGTGAAGGACAAGCGCACCGGTGAAGTTATCCCTTTTGCAACCGTTATCGTTAAAGACAAGGATGTTATTATCACGACTGGAACGACAGATTTCGATGGAAAGTATAATATCAATCCAGTAGACCCAGGTACATTTAATCTGACTTGTAAGTTCATTGGGTATGCAGATTTCAACCTCAATGGCGTAAGCGTATCACCCGGTAGACCAAAGGTGGTAAACTTCGACATGACCATTGAGAGTCAGATGATTCAGGAGGTGACCGTTATAGCCAAAGATGAATTGATCGAAACGGGTAAGACTTCTGAGATCGTTAGTGCAGAGGAAATTAAAAACCTTCCATATCGTAACCTTAGCCAGATCGTCGGTACGACCGCTGGGGTATTCCAGCAAGATGGTTCAGGTTCGTTCAACGTGCGTGGGGCGCGTTCATCGACAAACGTTGTCTTCATTGATGGTGTAAAGGTTCGTGGTAATGTAGAAATTCCACGTGATGCGATCCAATCTACCGAGGTGATTACAGGTGGTCTTCCAGCACAATACGGTGATGTTACCGGTGGTGTAATTTCTACTACAACCAAAGGACCTGCACCTTATTACTTCGGTTCTGCAGAATATTTGACTAGCTCATTATTCGACAATCAGCACTACAACCTAGGTGCTTTGACGCTTGGGGGTCCAATTATTAAAAACAAAGCAGGCCAAAGTATTCTTGGATTCCTTTTAGCTACAGAATTCCAATACAACCGCGACGGTTCGCCGCGTTCATTACCAACCTACAAGGTGAATGACGAAAAATTGGGCGAATTACAAACCAACCCTTTGGTTCCTGCCTCAAGCGGTTTTGGGGTATTAAATTCAGCCGAGTTCCTGACAAGCGAGGATTTAATAACGCAGAATTATCGCGAAAACGTAGCCGGCCGATCTATGCGTATGTCGGGTAATCTAAAATTGGTCACTTCAAAAACTACTACCCTTACACTCGGGGGACGTTTCAACTTGCGACAGGGCAGGTCAGCCAGCCGTTTCAACGAGCTCATGAACTACGATAATAATGGCGAGTACTTCCGTAATGACATGAGTGGTTATTTGCGTTTCCAACAACGCTTTGGATCGCCAAGCGACACTTCCAACTCTTTAATACGCAACGCGTTCTACACCATACAGATGGACTTTACGCGAAATACTGGGTATAACCGCGACGCACGTCACCAAGACAATATCTTCAACTACGGACACATTGGTAAATTTACCACTACCTACCGTCCATTGTACGTTTTGGGCTCAGATACCATTACAGATCCCAACGATCCAAACTATGGCAAGGTCATGACTGCCTACACCCAGGCGGTTTGGCAGAGTGTCGGTGTGGATTACGAGGCCTCTGAGAACAACCCTATTCTTGCTAACTATACCTCGAACTTCTACAATTTTGTGGATAATTCGTTGATCTTCAACAGCGCGCGCTCTTTGGAAGATATTCGCGCAGGTGGCGGCTTGTTGAACGGTGATCAGCCTTCATCCGTGTATGGATTATGGGGGAACGTTGGAGCGAACCAAGCAGGTTATTCTAAATTTATGAATGACCAGTTCCGTATTACTGCATCTTCGACTTTTGATATAAAGGACCACTCACTAATTGTTGGGGTGGAATACGAGCAACGTTTCGACCGTTCCTATTCACTCGGAGCTAGTGGTCTTTGGACCTTAATGCGCCTGTTGCAGAACGATGCCATCCGAGAATTGGATCTAGATAACCCCATTGCTTCGTACGATAACAATGGTGTATTCCAGGACACATTGTCATACCCGCGTCTTTTCGATGCTGGTAAGCCAAGAACGTTTGACCGTAATTTGCGTGAGAAATTAGGCATGGACCCAAATGGGACCGATTGGTTAGATATTGATAGTTATGACCCATCGACCTTTACTTTAGACATGTTTAGTGCAAACGAACTTCTTAACATCGGTTCGAGTCAATATGTAGCCTACTATGGCTATGACTATCTTGGAAATAGATTGACTACACGTCCTTCGTTGAACGACTTTTTCTCTACTGATGCCCAAGGAAATTCAACCCGTACAGTAGGTGCTTTCGAGCCAATTTACATGGCAGGATACATTCAGGATCAGTTCACCTTCGAAGATCTCTTCTTTAACGTTGGGGTTCGTGTGGATCGCTTTGATGCGAACCAACCGGTTTTGGCAGATCCTTTTGTGTTGTACCCAGCATACACAGTGGGCCAATTAGACGCAACTTCTCTAGCAGGCTTCAACGTTCCTGAAGGAATGTCTCCAGATGCTGTAGTGTATGTAGACGATCAAGAGAACCCATCTTCAATTGTAGGTTATCGCGACGGCTTTACTTGGTACACTGCGGCTGGTGAAGTAGAAGCTAACCCCAAGAATATCGCAGATATTAGTGGCGGTATCAAGCCTTTCCTGAAAAAGCCTGGCATTGAAGACCAGAAATTAGCCGTTACTGCAAACGAAAGCTTTAATGATTACACACCTCAAGTAACGGTGAGCCCTCGCGTTTCATTCCAGTTCCCTATTTCTGACGAGGCGGAATTCTTCGCACACTACGACATCCTAGTACAACGTCCAGACCCAGGTCTGAATCGTATGAATCCAATCACCTATTTGCAGTTGGAAAACGGTCAAAACGGTAGCTTCTTAGCAAACCCTGATTTGAAACCACAACGTACCACAGATTATGAGATCGGTTTCCGTCAAAAATTAAATGATAACAGTGCCTTGAAATTGAGCGCCTTCTACCGTGAAATGCGAGATATGATGCAGACCCTGAGCTTTACTGAGGCTTATCCTATTACCTACATCGCTTATGGTAACTTGGACTTCGGTACGGTGAAAGGGTACACCGTAGCTTACGATCTACGCCGTACAGGTAATGTTCGTTTGAACGCGAACTATACCCTTCAGTTTGCGGATGGTACAGGTTCAGGAGCCAATTCTGGTGCGAATATCGCACGTTCAGGTCAGCCGAATTTGCGCTACATCCTTCCTTTGAGCTATGATTCACGTCATCAAGTAGTGATGAATATGGACTACCGTTACGGCGGAGGTCCAGCCTACAATGGTCCGGTGTGGTTCGGCATGCGTATTTTGGAAAATGCTGGGATCAATGTTGTATTAAACGCCAACTCTGGTACCCCATATACACGCCGCTCATTGGCTTTCGGATTGACTGACGCTGCAACGCCTATTACAGGTAACATCAATGGTTCTCGTTTGCCATGGAGCTTCCGTCTCGATGCAACCGCCAACAAAGTGTGGAACTATAGCGAAGGTCCATTCAGCAACTTTGAAATCTATGTTCAGGTGTTGAATGCCTTAAACACTCAGAATATCCTCGGAGTGTACTCATTTACAGGTTCACCATCAGACGATGGTTACTTGAGCTCTCCGCAAGGACAAAATGCCATTCAGTTTCAAACTAATGCACAGTCTTTCGCAGACTTGTACAACATCAATTTGGCTAACCCAGGACTTTACAGTTTGCCACGAAGAATCCGTTTGGGTCTTCGCATTGGACTATAATATTAAGAAGCACAGGAAAACAGCAATATGAAAAAAGCGTATCTCCTTTTACTAGCCTCAATCGCCGCCCTGCCACTATCCGCAAGAGAGGTGCAAGGTGCCGCTAAGACCGGTGAAACTTCAGGCTCTATGAAAACCGTAGAGGAATTGTGTCAGCCGTCGAAAGCGCAAAGCGATTTGAGTATAAATAATGTACGAGCAACCGTCCTCGGTGGTGGCGATATGTGGTGGGATTTGAACACCGCTCGCTACGAGGTACCGAAGGGTTCAAACAAACACTCGATGTTCGCCGGTTCTCTTTGGCTCGGTGGGGTTGATGAGGGTAATCAATTAAAATTGGCTGCCATGACCTACCGTCAATCGGGGAACGATTACTGGCCAGGTCCGTTGACTACGGATGGTACGGCATCGATCAACAAAGAAATTTGTGATAAGTACGACCGCCATTGGATCATCATGCGTGAGGAAGTGGACGTACACAAAGCTTGGTTAGAGTGTTTGGACGATCCAGATTGTGACGATACCGAATTATTCCCTGGCTACGAAGCTCAGATTCCTGAAAGCATCAAAGATTGGCCAGGTAATGGGGTAGACGGCGAATTGCCATACCAATTAGCCCCATTCATCGACCGTGATGGTGACGGTGTATACGATTACTTGATCGACTACCCTGCGTATGACATCGACAAAGAATACGATTGTCGCGATAAAGAAACGGATGTGCTCTACGGTGACCAAACCATTTGGTGGGTGTACAACGACCGCGGCAACGTGCACACAGAATCACAAGCCGGTGCCCTAGGTTTTGAAATTCGTGCACAAGCCTTCGCCTTTTCCACCAATGATGAGGTCAACAACATGACTTTTAACAACTATCGTATTATCAACCGTTCAACCTTCCGTTTGACCAACACTTACTTCTCTACTTGGTTTGATCCGGATTTGGGTAACTACACAGATGATATCATCGGTTGTGACATTGCCCGGGGTCTAGGATACTGTTACAACTCAGATACAGACGATGAAGGTCCATTGGGCTACGGCTTGAATCCGCCTGCCGTTGGTTTCGACTTCTTTCAAGGACCATTCGCCGATTACTTTGACGGCATTGATAACGATCGCGACGGTTGTATCGATGGTGTGAAAGATTCGGAGACAGGCGTATGTGTCGCTGAGGATCCAACTACAGGGGTGAATGAGCGTATCATCATGAGTCACTTCATGTATTACAACAATACTTCTTCTAACATCTCTGGTAACCCTGCCAACGCTACGCAGTTCTACAACTACATGAGAGCCTTGTGGAAGAACGGTTCAGAGTTGATTATTGAAACGCCTTCAGGTCCTGGTGATCTAGGAAACGGTGATGGTTTCGTAGCCTCAGGTAATGGTACTTCAACACAGTTCGCTTACCCAGGTATGTCTTACGATACTACCGGAGCTTATCCTCCTTATTCTCCGGTTGACTGGTGGGAGAGCCCGGCTAACAAAGAGGATAAGCGTGGTCTTCACAGTGCAGGTCCATTCTCCTTGGCACCAGGTGCGTTGAACTTCGTAACCACTGGTGTGGTATGGGAGCGTGACCTTATCAACAACGACCTATTTGCTTCAGTTGAAAAAGTAATCATCGCGGATGATAAAGCTCAGAAGCTCTTTGATAACTGTTTCCAAGTATTGAATGGTCCTGATGCACCGGATGTAGAAATTCAAGAACTAGATCGTGAGTTGATCTTGAAACTCACCTATGGTCCTGGTAGCAATAACCTAGGGTTTAGCTACCGTGAGCGCGACCCGCTTATTACAGTGAATCCTGACGATCGCGATTCTATTTTGAACGTGAATCCAGACTTCTTCGATTACACTTTTGAAGGATTCCAGATTTTCCAGCTTGCGAATAGCGATGTGAGCGTATCAGACCTTTACGATCCAACGCAAAGCCGTATGGTGGCTCAGTGTGATATCAAAAATGGTTTAACGCAGCTCATTAATTGGGAAGTTGATCCAGATTTGAACGCTCTGGTACCACAAGACATGACCTTGACTTCTAACGACGACGGTGTCTTCACATCGTTCCAGATCAAAGAAGATGCCTTCGCTACTGGTGACCGTACCCTTATCAATCACAGAGAGTACTACTTCACTGTAATTGCCTACGGTCAAAATCAATTCGAAGTATTCAACCCGACAATAGCGCCAGGCGGTCAAAAGATTCCATTCTTGGCAGGTCGTCGTAACATTAAAACGTACATGGCCATTCCTCATCAGATTGATTCTGAGAAGGGCGGTACCATCCAAGTGGCTCAATACGGTGATGGACCAGAAATCAGGCGTCTAGACGGTATTGGTAACGGTGCAGGCGAATTAGAATTGACACCTGAAGAGGTCAACACTATTTTGGAGGACAATTCTTCCGGCCAGCCGACCTACATGGGCGGTATGGGACCAGTAGATATTAAGGTTATAGATCCACTTGAAGTGAAGAATGGCGAGTACACGCTGACCTTTGATGGTGCGAACAACAACGCTAAATGGGAAATCACTGATGGCGCAGGAGCAACCATTGCACAATCAGATTCTACGATCTCCTTCTACAATGAACAAATCATTCCTGGACTTGGACTTTCTGTTGCTGTGCAGCAGGCACCATCACCGGGTGGTGATGATGAAGGCACCTATGACAATGGGGTGATCTTCTCTGAAATCATTTACGATGACCCATCGAAAGAATGGTGGTCAGGAATTCAAGACGATAAGAGCTATTCACCGTACAATTGGATTCTAGCGGGAACGAATACCAACCCAACAGAAGAGCCTGCAACGCTATATCCAGATCAAAATGGTGATGCTAGAGGGTATTTTGAAAATATTGTTGATGGTACTTGGGGTCCTTACATGTATGCATCAGCGAACCAACGCGCAACGGTGAACGGATTTAATAACTACGGTATGGGACCTGCGGTAAGCATTGGACGTAATAGAGCAGATGCTGCAGATCTACACTCTGTAGATATCGTGTTTACCAGTGATCATACATTATGGACTCGCGTGCCGGTGTTCGAATTGGCCGAAGATGAAAACTTGAGTGAACACGGCGACAAGAAATTGACGCAGCGTCAAGATACCTCATGGACATTGGAGAATGGACAACTTAAGCGTGCTCCATTAATGGAGCCGGGTTGGTCTTACTTCCCGGGATATGCCATAGATGTTGAAACTGGTAAGCGTTTGAGCATGGCCTTCGGTGAAAACTCATGGTTGCCAGGTGAGAATGGTAACGACATGTTGTGGAACCCGACAGATCGTGAATTCTTACCGCCAGGTAATACTGTCAACGGCGGTTACGTGTTCGGAGGTCAGCACTATATCTATGTATTCGCAGACCAGGATAAAATTGGTGGTAGCACTATAGATCTTGCCTAC